>CAYZYW010000007.1:0-32378 GCA_964482665.1 Candidatus Woesearchaeota archaeon | reverse complement strand
TTTTCCCCCCTTGTCTGTCTGTCTGTCTGTCTGTCTGTCTGTTGGAACCCCTCCGTTTCCTTTGGAAATGCCCATATTTTGACCCTTTAAGCTCTCTAAAGTGTGTTTATGTGTCGAAGTGTCTGTACTATGTGTCTGTATTTGATTCTTATGTGTCGAAGTGTCTGTACTATGTGTCTGTATTTGGTTATTATTATCTGTATTTTTTCCTACTTGATTCTTTGTTTCTATTAAAATATTTCCTAACTCGAGCAATGCTTCCTTTAAATGATTAAAATCATTTTTAATTAGATGTATATCTTTTTTTAATAATATATTTTCTTCTTTTATTTTTCTAAATGCCTCTTTTATTTTTTCCATTTTATTAAATATTTATACAAGTATAAAAGTATTCGCGTGATTTAAAATATATTTTGAATTATTGGTGTTTTTTATATATATCATAAGCAGCATTGCTCAGTCTCCACCTTGATCTTCTAATATATACTATTCCTTGTGGATTTTTCTTTATTTGCACTATTAAATTTTTTTTCTTTAATATTTGCAAAAGTTTTTTTATGAATTCTTCATCACGTGCCAATTCCTCTGCAATTTGTGATGTGAACATAGCTTTTGGTGATTTAGTGAAAAGGATTATTAATATTTGTTCGGATATTTTTTCTATTTTTTTATCTGAAATTTTCATAAAATAATATATTAAGGTATGTTAAAAAAGGTTGTTATTGTATTTGTAAAATAGGTAAAATTACTCTTTCTTCTTCTCTGTTAAGCTCGGAAGGGGTGCATGTAGGGGCAAATTGAATTCATCTTCAAATTGTAATGCTTTTATTGAAGATTTTCTTAATATCAAATTAAATAATGGCATTTTAAAATCTGATTCTAATTTTTTTGTTTTCCAATTTTCAAGTATTTTTTGGGACTTATCTTTTTCAACTTCTAATAAAATTGTTCCCTCAAATTCTATTTTTGCTATTTTTGGATCATAATTAAAATTGTTTGCAAATTTTACACCTAAAAGATTATTAGATGATTTTAGCATATTATTGTCTATTTCTGTTATTTCTTTAACGTCTATATTTGTGTTTACTTTTAAATCTTGAAATTTGTCTGAAAACTTCTCTATTGCTACTTTAGTGAAATTAAAACCTAATATTTTCATATTATGATATCTGAAAAAGCATTTATAAGTATTTCGATAGTTTTATGATTAATTTTTAGTAAAATGAGGGGGAGTATCTATAGTAATATTAAATTAAATCGTCTTCTGAAACTATTACAAAGTCACCTATTGCTATAATTGCGCTATGTGGGATTAAAAGTTCATTTGAGCTTATTTTTTCTAAATTAAGGTTTTTTGTGTATGATGTTGCATCTTTTAGAACTATGTTTATCAATTCTCCTGAAAGTGTTTCAAATGTTAAATCTTTTACAAATCCTAGTCTTTGACCTTCTTTTGTTACAATCATTTTTCCTAAAATTCCACTAAATTGTCTTTTTGTTATTTGCATATTAAATTCATGTTTGAATATTTTATAAACTTTTCTGTACTATAGTATATATATTAAATATATAATATTTTATAATATATAATATATAATATACTATTCTGATAAATTTAACTCCCTGACCCTTTGATTTCGTATGGAAAGGTTTTTAAAAGAAAAATGAAATTTTTATTTTTTTATTTATTATAAAAAGTTTTCTATATAATAATAATAATAATAATAATAATAATAATAATAATAATAATAATAATAATAATATCGAATAGTTATATTATGAATTTTTTATTTTTCCATATAATTTCATTACATGTTCCATAGGAAACTTAGGCGTACTCTTTTTTAGTAGTTATAACCATTTATATATTATTTTCATTTTTATCCTTGAAGATCACAACAAAGATAAGTTTTCCAGACGAAATCATGCTGTGACAGAGAGCCATATGACACTTGAATTAGATGAAATATTTGATTCGTTTGATAAGAATGCAATTTTTAAAAATAAATTCATTTTACAAACGAATTATAAACCAGAGGGAATTTTACATAGATCAGATCAGATTAAACAGGTTGCATCAATTCTTGCACCGGTTTTAAGAGGGGAGAGAACAAGTAATCTTTTTTTATATGGGAAAACAGGTACAGGAAAGACGCTTTCTATACAATTTGTTCGTGATGAATTAATAAAAAGAATGAAAAAAGATTCAGATTTTGAATTAAGGATAGAATATCTTAATTGTAAATTAAAAAAGATTTCAGATACAGAATATAGAATTCTTGCAGAATTAATTAAAAAAATGGGAGGGAGTGTTCCAACAACAGGACTTCCTACAGAGGCTGTTTATAGTAGATTTGTTGACTTAATAGATTCTAAAAAACAATTAGTTATTTTGATTTTGGATGAAATTGATCAAACAACAAAGAAAATTTCAAGTGATTTTTTATATAATTTATCAAGATTAAATTCTGAATTATCTAAAACTCAAATTTGTTTAGTTGGGATTAGTAATAATTTGACTTTTTTAGATGAGTTAGATCCTCGTGTTAGAAGCTCTTTGTCTGAAGAGGAGATCGTATTTCCCCCATATAATGCATTACAATTACAGGAAATTTTAAATGAACGTGCAAAGGAGGCATTTAAGGATGGTATATTGCAAGATGGTGTTGTTGCAAAGTGTGCAGCTTTTGCTGCAAGAGAGCATGGAGATGCAAGGAGAGCGTTGGATTTATTAAGAATTTCAGGAGAGCTTTCAGAAAGAGATGGTTCAAGTAAAATTTTATTAAAACATATTGATGAAGCTAATAGTAAAATTGAAAGAGATAAAATTTTAGATGTTATTCGTACAGAACCAAAACAGTTTCAACTTGTTTTGAAATCAATTATACAACTTGCAGAAATAAAGAAAGATGAACCGTTTTTTACAGGGGATGTTTACAATTGTTATCAGGAAGAATGTGAAAGAAATCATTGTGAAATTTTAACACAACGAAGGGTTGGAGACATTATTCAAGAATTTGATATGCTAGGAATAATAAATGTTAGAGTTATTTCTAAAGGAAGAGGTGGTCGAATGAGAGAAATTAAATTAGCTATTGCGAAACCAATTATAGAAAAAGCTAAAGAAATAATTGGACAATCTTTAGATTATTCATAAAATGAACAATGAATTCTCAAGAAATTTTAAAATTTTGTTTTGAAAAAGGGGTTTTGTTAGATAAAGAAGTTTTAGTTTTATTAAATGAAATAAAAAATAAGAAAAATATTGAAAAGACAATAGAAGAGATTTTGAAAAAGACAAACCAAAAAATAATAAATAAAAGTATTTTTGAAAAATATCATTTTAAACAAGAGTTGAAAAAAGATAATAAAATAGAAGAGATAGATAAAAAATTAGAAACGGAGGAATTTCCTAAAAAAGAAGACGAAATAATTTTTAATATCTTAGAAAATAGTCAAATTGGAGGTAAAAAATTAGGAGTTGAAGATTTTGTTAATTATTTTCGTGAAAGATTTAATTCAATTAGGAAAATTCTTCAAGAAAAGGAAGAATTAGAAAATTTAGTTTCGATAAATAAAATTTCTGGAAGTAAACAGGGGATGTCGATAATAGGCATGGTTAGTGATAAAAAAATAACGAAAAACAAGAATATTATTTTTGAGATAGAGGATTTAACAGGAAAAGTAAAAATTTTAATAAATAAAGATAAAAAAGATTTATATAAATTTGCAGAGATGGTTTCATTGGATTCGGTGCTTGGATTTAAAGGATCTGGCAATAAAGAAATTATTTTTGTAAATGAAATTATTTTTCCTGAAGCAAATTTAAGCGAAAGAAGAAAATCACCCATTGAGGAAAATATTTTATTTGTTGGAGATTTGCATATAGGAAGTAAGTTATTTATGGAGGAAAATTTGTTAAAATTTATTGATTATATAAATGGTAAATCTGAAGAAGCTAAGAAAATAAAATATATATTTATTGTTGGTGATTTGGTTGCAGGTATTGGAAATTATCCAGGACAAGAAAATGAATTAGAAAGTTTAGATTTAAAGATTCATTTTAAAAAAGCAGCTGAGCTTTTGGGTGGAATTAGAAAAGATATACAAATAATTATTTCACCAGGAAATCATGATGGTGTTAGATTGATGGAGCCACAACCAGCATTTTACAAAGAATTTTTGAAAGATTTTAAAAATTTAAAAAATATAAATTTTATTAATAATCCTTGTCAGTTTGATTTTGGTAAACATGAGGGTTTTGATGGATTTAATATTTTAATGTATCATGGATTTTCGTATTTTTATTATGTTGGAAATATTCCACATTTGGTTCAATGTGATGCTGCAAACAAGCCAGAAGAAATTATGAAATATATTTTAAAAAATAGACATCTTGCTCCAGCACATGCATCTACACAATATTATCCTTCTGAGAAAGATAACCTTGTTATTTCAGATGTTCCAGATATTTTTGTGTCAGGTCATACCCATAAGTCTGCAGTTTCATATTGTAATAATATTTTAATTGTATCGGTTTCATCATGGGAAAAAATAACGGAATATCAGAAAAAAAGAGGCGCTTGTCCAGATTTCTGCAAAGTTCCGATGTTTAACTTAAAAACAAGGGAGGTAAAAATTTTAGATTTCGAATAAAATGAAAGAAGAAAATATGACCGGAATCAGATTGGGAACTTCTGGAAATCCTCCTAATTTTTTTAAATCTAGGTTTGGAAAAGATAGGAAGAGAGCCGTTGAATGGATAAGAGATATAGGGCTGAATCATTATGAATATTTGATGACATATGGAGCTAGAACAAGAATGGAAGTTGCAAAAGAAGTTGGGGAAAAGGCAAGAGAGTTGGGAATAAGCCTATCTGTTCATGCTCCTTATTATGTTGTTTTATCTTCGCATCGTCCAGAGGTTGTTGAAAATTCAATAAAGGAATTGGTTAAAACATTAAAGTTGGCTGAAGCTATGGGTGCAACAAAGGTTGTTTTTCATCCCGGTTTTAATAATCATGATAAGGCTATGGAGAATTGTATAAATGGAATAAAAGAAGTTAAAAAAATATACAAAGGTCCGGTTAAAATTTTACCTGAAACTATGGGTAAAAAAAGTCAACTTGGAAGCTTGAAGGAAGTAATTCAGATATGTTTAGAAACGGGATGTGAACCATGTATAGATTTTGCGCATTTACATGCGAGAAGAGAAGGGTCTCTTGAATTTAAGGAAGATATTAGAAATGTTTTGTTGGAGATTAAAGATAAACTTGGAAAAAATATTCTTAAGAGATTACATTGTCATTTTTATCCGGTTGAGTATACAGAGAAGGGAGAGAAAAAACACAGGGCGTATAACGAAAGAGATTTTCATCCTAAGTTTGAAAATTTTGCTTCATTAATTAAAGAGTTTAAAATGGAGCCGACATTAGTTTCGGAATCAAGAGATAGTCAAGATGGAGGAGCATTAGAAATGAAGAGGTTATTAGAATGAAGACAGAAAATTATTTTAAAAAATTAGAAGAAGATGTAAGAAAGGTTTATAGGGTTGCAGAGGATGCCAGAAAAAAGGGACTAGATCCTGTTGGAAAAGTTGAAATTCCGCTTGCTATGTCTATGGCGGAAAAAGTTGTTGGATTGATTTCAACAATTTATTCCCAGGTTTTAAATTCTGGGATTGTTGAAAGAATTTTAGAATTAGAAAGAGAATTTGGAAAATTAGACACAACAATTGTTTTTAAAATTGCAGAAGAAGTTGCAAGGCAGAATTTTTGTAAATTTAGTTCAGAACTTGAAGCGATAGATGCGGGAATTCGTGTTGGTTTTGCGTATGCAACTTTAGGCGTGGTGTCAAGTCCAATTGAAGGATTTACGGGTTTAAAATTAGGAAAAACAAAAGAAGGTGAAAGTTATTTTATTGCAAGTTTTTCAGGTCCAATACGTTCAGCTGGAACAACTGCAAGTTGTATCGTTTTAATGTTAATAGATTTTTTAAGAGAATCTTTTGGTTATGCTAAATATGATCCAACAGAAAATGAAAATAAGAGAATCGTTACAGAATTGTTTGATTTTAATGAAAGAGTTGCGAATTTGCAATATATGCCCACAGAAGATGAGATTTTATTTTTAGCAAAACATATGCCGATTCAGGTTGCGGGAGAACCTTCTGAAAAAATTGAGGTCTCAAATTATAAGAATTTAGATAGAGTTGATACGGATTTTTTAAGAAGCGGTTTTTGTTTAATTATGGCTGAAGGGTTAGCTCAGAAATCCGCAAAAGGATTTCGTTTATTAGAAATGGTTAAGAAAAATGGAATTAAGTCAACAGGGTTTGATTGGATTAAGGAATATATTGAATTGCATGAAAAAATTACAAGCGAAAAAAATATTGAAAACAAGAAAGGTGTTCCAACATATATTAGAGATTTGGTTGCGGGGCGACCTATTTATGGACATCCTTCAAGGTCAGGAGGTTTTAGATTTAGATATGGAAGAGGAAGGGTTTCAGGTTTTAGTGCGGTTTCAGTCCATCCAGCAACAATGGCGGTTACAGATAATTTTATTGCAACAGGAACACAATTGAAATTGGAAAAACCAACAAAGGGATGTGTTGTTACAGTTTGTGATTCTATAGAAGGTCCGATTGTAAAAATGAAAAATGGAGACGTTTGTCAGCTTGAAAAAATAGAAGGCGTTAAAGAAAAATATTCTGAAATAGAGGAGATAATTTATTTGGGAGATATCCTTTTTCCTTTTAGTGATGTTGCCAATAGAAATGCAACATTGGTTAAGCCAGGATATGTTGAAGAATGGTGGAATCAGGAATTAAAAAAAGAGGGTGGATTTGTTAATGATTGTCATAATGTTAAATTAAAGGATGCTATTGAGTTAAGTAAGAAATATAATATTCCACTTTATCCAAAATTTATTTTTTACTGGACTGAAATATCTGATAAACAATTCTTAGAATTTTTAGAATGGCTTAGGGTTTCGAAATATAAAGAAAAAATAGAAATGCCTTTTGATATTAATAATCAGGAAAATTTTAAAAATGGAAAAAGGGCATTGGAGCTTTTGGGGATTGAACATAAAATTGTTCAAGATAAGGTAATAATAGATTTGGAAAAAAGTGAAGCATTAATGGTTAATTTGGGAATAGATTTTAATAAAATAAAGCAAGGGGAAAGCTTGAAAGATTTTGTGGATATAAATAAGATTGATTTAGAAAAAGGGGTTTTAGAAAATGTAAATAAGTATTCTGATTTTGAAATAAAAAATAAGGCGGGAGATTTTATTGGATCGAGAATGGGGCGTCCCGAAAAAGCTAAAATTAGAAAATTGCAGGGAAGTCCAAATGTTTTATTTCCAGTTGGAAACGAGGGCGGAAGATTAAGAAGTGTTCAGGCTGCATGCAATGTTGGAAAAATAAAAAATTCTTTTCCGCTGAACTATTGTGAAAGCTGTAAAATAGAAACAATTTATTCAAATTGTGAAAAGTGTGGATCAAGATGTAGAAAAAAATATTATTTTAATAAAACAAAGGAGAAGTTTTTTGAATCTAAAAGGGATGGTTTTGAAAAAGAAGGGGTCCCGTATTGTTATAAAAATTTGGACATAAATTATTATTTTGAAAAAGCATATAGGAAATTAAAGATGGAAAAGCAAGATGTCCCGCTATTAATTAAGGGAATCAGAAAAACTGTTTCATCAGAGAGGGATTTAGAGAATCTTTCAAAGGGAATTTTGAGAGCGAAATATGATTTGCAAGTGAATAAGGATGGAACGATTCGTTTTGATGCAACAGAATTGCCACTTGTTTCATTTAAGCCAAAAGAAATTGAAGTTAATATAGAAAAATTAAAAGAGTTGGGATATGTTGTAGATATTTATGGAAAAGAGCTGATTAACGAAAATCAAATAATTGAATTAATGCCACACGATATTTTATTGCCAAGTTCGTCTGAGTCTCCAGATGAGAGAGCTGATAACACTTTTTTGAAAATTGCAAATTTTGTTGATGAAGAATTGGTTAAATTATATGGGATGAATCCTTTTTATAAAACAAAAATTAGAGATGATTTAATTGGACAACTTGGTGTTTTTATGGCGCCTCATAATTGTGCAGGAGTTGTTTGTAGATTTATTGGATTTTCGAATACACTTGGAGTTTTGGCTTCTCCATATATGCATGCTGCAGTTAGGCGAGATTGTGATGGAGATGAAGCGGCGATTATGTTATTGGGGGATGTTTTGATTAATTTTTCAAGAAAATTTTTACCAAGTCATAGAGGGGGAACACAAGATGCTCCATTGGTTTTAAATGCCAAGATTGATGCAGGGGAAGTCGATGATCAAATTTTAGACTTTGAATGTGTGAATGAATATCCTTTGGAATTATATGAGTTGTCTGAAAAAAGAGAACATTCTTCAAAGGTAAAAATAAATGTTGTTAAAAATGTTTTAAAAAATAAAGAAAATCCATTTTTGAATTTGGGATTTACGCACGATACAACAAATTTTAATGAGGGCGTTGTTTGTTCTAATTATAAAATATTACCTACAATGGTAGACAAGGTTGCTCACCAAATGGAATTGGTTAAAAAAATTAGAGCTACAGATACATCAGATACAGCAAGGTTGATTGTTGAGAGACATTTTTTAAGAGATATGAAGGGTAATTTGAGAAAGTTTTCAATGCAAGGATTTAGATGTGTTGGATGTAATAATATTGTTCGAAGGCCTCCACTATCTGGACAATGTCCGAAATGTAAAGGAAAACTTATTTTCACAATTCATGAAGGTGGAATAAAAAAATATTTAGAATCTGCAATTGATTTGGCTAAAAAATATAATCTTTCAGGTTACCTTAAGCAACATTTAGAATTAATTAAAATGCATATTGAAAGTATTTTTGGAAAAGAAAAGAAGGATTCACAAACAACATTAGAATTAAATAAAGAAAAAGAGGATAATTGAGATGGCATTTACACATTTGCATTTACACACAGAATATAGTTTGTTAGATGGAGCAACAAAAGTTTCAGAGTTGTTTGATCGTGTTAAAGAGTTGGGGATGGATAGTGTTGCAATTACAGAACATGGGAATATGGGGGCGATTATTAAGAAGTATCAACTTGCGAAAAAAGCAGGGGTTAAGTTAATATTTGGATTTGAGCCGTATGTATGTAAAGATATGACAGTGCGAGATCGTAAGATGAGAAATTATCATTTAATATTGTTAGCAAAAAATAACAAAGGATATCAAAATTTAATAAAATTAGTTTCAATTGCAAATAAGGATGGTTTTTATTATAGAGCAAGATTAGATAAGGAAACATTGAAAAAATATTCAGATGGACTGATTTGTATGAGTGCGTGTATAGCAAATGATGTTGCTCAGGCGGTTATTGATAAAAAAGAAGATTTGGCAAAAAAATTGATTCAAGAATATATTGATATTTTTGGAAAAGAAAATTTTTATTTAGAAGTTCAAAATCACAATATTCCAGAGGAAGAAATTGTTCGAGATTTTTATTATAAGGTTGCAGGTGAATTTGGAATTAAAGTTGTTGCAACAGGTGATTCGCATTTTTTGAAAAAAGAAGATGCATATTCTCATGAGGTTATGTTGTCAATTCAAACAAATGGATCGATGGATGATGATAAAAGATTTAGATTTAGTGGGGAAGGTTATCATGTTATGAGTGAAGATGAAATGAAAAAACGTTTTCAAGGAAGAGAAAATGTTGTTGAAAATACAGCAGAGATTGCGGAAAGGTGTAATGTTAAATTGGATATGGGTAATCCAATTTTTCCAAATTTTGATTTGCCGGATGGAAAAACATCTGAAGGATACTTGAAAGAATTGTGCGATAGTTCTTTGGAAAAAGTTTATGGTGGAAAAGATTTATATGAAGATGCTAAGAAAAGATTGGATTTTGAATTGTCAGTTATTAATAAAATGGATTTTAATACATATTTTTTAATTGTTGCTGATTTTATTGAATATGCAAAAAAATATTGTCAAGTTGGCCCAGGAAGAGGAAGTGGTGCGGGGTCTATTGTTGCATATCTTTTGGGAATTACTCAACTTGAGCCACTAAGTTTGGGATTATTGTTTGAAAGATTTTTGAATCCAGATAGAATTTCATTGCCAGATTTTGATGTAGATTTTGGAGATAAAGATATTGTTATAGATTATGTTAAGAAGAAATATGGTGAGGATAAAATTGCGTTAATTGGAACATATGGAACAATGAGTGCGAAGGCGGTATTGAAAGATGTTATGCGGGCATTTAAGATTCCTTTTGAGGAGGCGAATGCAATTACAAAATATGTTAATGAAAAAAATATAGAGAAATCATTGAATGCAAAAGATGATGCTGGAAAATTTACAGAGGATGCAACAAGGTTGCAAGAGTTTAAGAAAAAATATGAGAAAATTTTTGAAGTTGCTCAAAGACTAGAGGGGTGTGTTCGACATAAAGGTGTTCATGCTTGTGGTGTTGTTTGGGGAAAGAAGGATATAACAGATTACATTCCAACATATTCAAGAAAGGGTGATACGGTAACACAAATTGAAGGACCAGATATTGAAACTTTTGGATTAGTAAAATTTGATTTTTTAGGACTGGAGACTCTCAATGTTATTAAAAAAGTTTTAGATATGATTGGAAAAGATGGCGACTGGTTAAGTAAAATTCCAATGAAGGATAAAGGCGTTTATGAAATGCTTAGAAAAAGTGAAAGTATTGGTGTTTTTCAGATTGAAAGTGAAGGGATGCAAAAAACATTGAAATTAATTCAACCGACATGTTTTGATGATATTATTGCGATCGTTGCATTATATCGTCCAGGTCCGATGCAATATTTGGAAGTTTATGCAGATAGAAAACATGGAAAAGAAAAAGTTGATTATCCACATCCAAATGCTGAGAAAATTTTAAAGCCAACATATGGAATTATGGTTTATCAGGAGCAGGTTATGCAGTTATCCAGAACGCTTGCAAATTTTACAATGGGTGAATCAGATACATTAAGAAAAGCAATTGGAAAAAAGAAAATTGATTTAATGAAGCAAATGGAGAGTAAATTTAAGAAAGGGTGTGTTGAGCATTCGGGAATGTTGGTTTCAAATGTAAATAAATTATGGGATGATATTGTGGAGTTTGCAAAATATTCTTTTAATAAAAGTCATGCTGCGGCGTATGCCCTGATTTCATATCAGACGGCATATTTGAAAAAATATTATCCTGTTGAATTTTTTGCGGCGACAATATCATCATCGGTTTCCAATCCCGAAAAATTAAGTTTTTATTTAGAGTCGGCTAGGCAGAGTGGTATTAAAATTTTACATCCAGATATTAATACATCTAAAGAATCTTTTAGCGTCGAAAGGAGTGAATTGGATAAGTCAGTGTCTCCATTGAAGCCAGGGTGTAAAGTTATTAGGGTTGGACTATCTGGTATAAAAAATGTTGGAGAGGGTGCTTTGAAAAAAATATTAGAAGCTAGGCCATATGAATCATATAGGGATTTTATTAATAAAGTGGATACATCAAAAGTTAACAAAAGGGTTTTGTATAGTTTGATTTCAGTTGGATGTTTTGATGAAATGAATATTAATAGATCAAGCTTATTGTCTGTTTATGAAAATATTAAAAAACAAAATAATTCAAATGAAAAGCAGATGACATTATTTGGAGATGTTGCGGGAAACATTGAATTTCCAGATTTGCCACCAATGCCATTAAAGCAGAAATTAGAAATTGAAAAAAAGCTTTTGGGTGTTGAAATTTCAGGCCAAATGATTGATGTTTATAGAGAATCAAAAACAGGTAATTTTACGCAATTGAGTAGACTGAAAGATGATACGGAAGCACAGATATTTGGGGTTGTAAAAAGATATGTTAGAATTTTAACAAAAAATGGAGATTCAATGGCGTTTATAGATATTGTAGATAAAAGTAGTTCTGCCAAAATTACAGTTTTCCCTAAAACATTTGATAATTGTTTTCGTGGGCGTGAGCCTGTAGAAGGAGATGGGATTAGGTTGACTGGAAAATATAAAGAAGATGAAAAATGGGGAGATGCCTTTATAGCAGACGATATAATGTTTGCGAAGGCAATTTAAGAAACCCCTGGTTTCTTAATAACTTCCTCACGTTCATGCTGGGCAGCATCTTTCTTGCACTCCTGGATGCCACATAGGCCCGTCTAGCGGTCCTTTTTTGTGTGCTGAATAAGTTAGGGGTTTGGATGACAGGTAAGAGATGGTTGATGGAATGGGAAGAAAGTATCTTGTGGGGTATATTTAAATATTAATTATGCAATGTTTAATTATGAAATTAGAAAAAATAAATTTAATTATTACAGGGATTTTAATTTTATTAATCTTTTTTTTCTTTTTTTTGGGTAATGGCGAAGTAACCACAGATGAGAATTCTTCTAACCAAATAAATAGATTAGAAGAGAGAATAAGTGTACTTGAAAATATTTTTAATGATGAAGAAAGTGGCAAAGTTATTAATACAATCAAAATAAACAAGAAAGAAGTTTTGGAATGCGCCCTGATTTCAAAAGAAAATGCTGCAAATAGCAAATTAATATTATATAACTATGCGAATAAAAATTTGTTGGAAGTTGAAAATGTTGCAATAGATGGGTATGAATATTTAAAATCACTTGGAGAAAGTAAGCACAATCTTTATATTGGGATACAATGCAAACAAGAAAATGGATGGATTTTAATGAATTCTGATTCAAACAAATATTTCGTAAAAAAAATTGAGGGAGATTTGGTTGTTGTTAAGGATGAATTTATACAGGAGAATGGATATTTTTCCTTAAGAGGGGATGTTCAAGTTTTATGTTGCAGGATTATTTGATTTTTATATTGAGTTAGGTATTATGGAGTTTGAAATATTGATTAAAAAAATCTAAGAAGATTATTCTTTGGATTTTATGGTAAAAATTAGTCTATAGGAAGTTTTAGCATGGATAAAAGAATTTAAGTTTCAATACATTTATTAATTAAGTTTGATTTTTATTTTTGAAAGGAGGTTATAATATATGGATGCAAATATTTTAAGTGCGGGCGCAATGATGGCTTTTGGATTAGTTTTTTTGCTGATTTTTTTAGCTGTTTATATTTATGCTGCTGTGGCGCTTATGTATATTGCCAGAAAAACTAAAACAGGAAATGGGTGGTTTGCTTTTATACCAATTCTTAATTTCTATTTGATAACACAAATGGCTAAAAAGAGTGGGTGGTGGACATTGATTTTACTTGCTGCAGCTATTCCACTTGTTGGAGGAATTATAGTTGCAATTGCTAGTGTTTGGTTATTTTGGTTAATAGCTGAAAAAATTAATTTGCCAGGTTGGACAAGTGTTTTAATGATAATACCACTTGTTAATTTGGTTATTCTGGGTGTTTACGCTTGGTCTAAATAATTGATTTTTGAGCAATTTTAAATTACTTCTTATTTTTTTATTTTTATTTTTTTCACTTTCTTGATAAAGTGTTTTGGCGAGATTTGAGTTAATTTCTCTTGGTGTCACAATTTTATCATTATTTTTGTCTGATAATTTTAAAGCATTAAAAAACGCAAAGGGGTTTTGCAAAATGCTATAATTTCCTTCTACTCTATAGCCTCGAGGTTTTGTTTTGTAGATGTTTATAGTTTCGTTATAGATGCCTGCCAATAGTAATAATTTATTATTATCTGGTGTTAGCCAAAAATATTCAAAATCTTTATTGTGAATTATTGTATCAAGCGGACCAAGTGTTTCTTTAGCTTTTTTTAATTTTTTAAGATATATTTGCATTGAAATTTCTTCTAATTCTTGAGAATATGTCTCCCTATTTAAATTTGTAACAGTAGAGCATTCGGTTAAAAATAATGAAGATAGAATTAATGGGATGTATAGTTTTTTTGTTAATTTCATTTTAAAATCTAATATCTAAAACTGATGGTGGTGCAATGTAGCATTTTCCGGGACCATAACCTTCTTCATATTTTTTACATTCCAATTCTTGTTGAGTAATATTTGATTTATTTGAATCTATAGAATTTCCGTAAAAATAAACTTTGGGAGTGGCGCATCCAGAAAAAAGAGTTATACAAATACCAAGGGCTATTGCGGTTAATGATTTACCTATCATTAAAATTAAAAGAAGTCGTTATATTTAAAGATTTATATATTAAATAGATAATTAAAAAAATAAATACCAAATTATTGTCGGTATAAGTAAGCATCCCATCATGTTTGTTTTTCGTGCTCCAATTGAAATGCAAAAAATTCCCAAAAGAGTTGCCAAAATAAAAACCAATATTCCGTAAATGTTTGAAATAAAGAATATTAAGATAGTCAGAAAAATTAATGTAGAGATGTTTATTTTAAAATAATTTAATTTGTCAAGTCGGTTTGAAAATAGTTTTGCTAAAAAAATTGTTAAGAAAAAAGAAAAAATTCCTACAATTAGAGAGGTTGATAAAATTAAGATTAAGGTTTTGTAATTTAGGGTTTGAATAATTTGCTGAATCGCAACAGCGGCTCCTGTTCGTGTTTTTGAAATAATATATAATGATAAAAATGAAAATCCCATTACAAGAGTATTTGTTGCACCAATTAAAACTAGGAATTGTTTTTGTGAGTTTTTTGTAAAAATATTTCCGATTATTGAAGCTTGTCCAGATCCTAAACCTGGAAGAAAGCTACAGAGAGGTGAGGCTATTAATGCACCAAGTAATGGTCGTGTTAAGCTTGTTTTTGGTTTTATAATTTTTTGTTTTGGGATTTTTGTTTTATTTTTTATACTTGTTATCAATAAGGAGGATCCAAATAAGCCAGTTAATAAGGGTAGAAGTGGTTCTTTAATTACAGATAAGTTTAAAGTTGCGAATCCTAAGATTCCTGCTAAAATAAAAATTACAAATGAAGGAATTTTGTTTTTTTCAATTGAAATTAAAAAGATTGAGATTAGAATTAAAAAATAGGGAATATATTTTTGAATTGTTGGATAAAAAGTTGAAATTAAAATTGTTGATGGAAAAGCAATTAATAAAAGTATGAAGATTGCAGCCAGACTACCATAACATGTTAATAAAATTGCTTGATAGCCATGTCCTTGTTTTAAGAGTTCATGTCCTGGTAAAATGGAAAGTTCGGTATCTGTGTCTGGACATCCAAGAAAGATTGATGGAATAAAATCAATAAAAGTGTGAGTAATTGCCATGGAGGTTATAAAAATTACAAGATAGATTGGATTGATGGATAATAATGTTGCAGAAGCTGAAATAATAAAAATACTTACAAGGTTTATATGAATTCCAGGAATTAATCCAGTTAAGGTTCCAAAAAAAATTCCAGCGAAAATAAAAAGAAAAAGTTGAATTAACATAGAGTGAGAAACATTTAATAATTAATAATTGTTTGTTTGAGAATGGAAGTTGATGAAAAAATTAGATTAGTTAAAGAAGTTGGGGAAGAAATTATTTCAGAAGATGAACTGAGAGAATTATTTGAAAATAAAAAGCATCCTGTTGCGTATGATGGGTTTGAGCCGTCAGGGAAAATACATATTGCTCAGGGAATTTTGAGAACGATTAATGTTAACAAGTTGACGAAAGCAGGGGTTAAATTTAAATTTTGGGTTGCGGATTGGTTTGCCTTGATGAATAATAAAATGGATGGAGATTTGAAAAAAATTAGAACGTTGGGCGAATATTTTATTGAAGTTTGGAGGGCGTGTGGAATGGATTTGAAGAATGTTGAGTTTTTGTGGGCAAGTGAGCATATGAATCAGGATTATTGGTTAAGGGTTATTAGAATCGGAATGACGAATAGTGTTAAAAGAATTACTCGATGTTCTCAAATTATGGGAAGAAGTGAAAATGATAATTTAAGTGGTGCTCAGATTTTTTATCCATGTATGCAAGCGTCGGATATTTTTGAATTGAAGGTTGATATTGCGCAACTTGGAATGGATCAGAGAAAAGTTAATATGTTAGCAAGAGAGGTTGCTCCAAAATTGGGATATAAAAAACCAATAGCAGTTCATCATCATATGTTGATGGGTTTGACAGAGCCTGCTAAAAGTGGTGCGACAGGTGTTGAAGCTGCGATTGCAAAAAAAATGAGTAAATCAAATCCTAACTCTGCAATTTTTATGACAGATTCAACAAAAGAAATTGAGAAAAAATTCAAGAAAGCATATTGTCCAGAGGGCCAAGTTGGGGATAATCCTGTTTTGGAATATTTTAGATATATTATTTTTGAAAAATTTGATAAAATAAAAATTGAGCGTCCGGAAAAGTTTGGTGGAAATTTAGAATTTGAATCATATGACGAATTAGAAGATGCATTTAAAGAAAAAAAGATACATCCTTTAGATGTTAAGATGACATGTTCAAAATATATTGATAAATTAATTGAGCCAATTAGGAAACATTTTGAAGAAAATAAAGAAGCTAAAAAATTGTTAAAGCAAATTGAGAAATTTTAATATAAGTAAATTTGAACAACAATGGTTAAAAAGTGTTAATTGGTGTTTTTTATATGGAAGGATTGGAATTATTTGTGGTTGATGATGTTGGAGCAAATATAGTTTTGGCAAAAAGAGCATCTAGAGATAAAGGATATAAATTTTCATTTGCAAATAATTCATATGATGCTATAGATAAGTTGGCGATTAGGATAAATAAAGGAGAGGGATTGCCAGATATTTATTTGTGTGATATGTTGGATAGAGATAATATTATTGCGAAGATGAAAGATGGACAGGGAGAGATGCAGGATGTTTATGCAACAATGGCTTTTAATATTATGAATTATTTGAGATTTAAAGAAATTGTTCCAGATTTTTTTATAGGGTGGACTTCTGCGATTTCAAAGGAAGATGAAAGTGTTGCTAGGGATTTAGATATAGTTCTTTTAGGAAAAGAAAAAACTGCTAGAATTTTCCCAGATGTAAGTGAGCTAAATAGAGACGAAGCATTGCAAAAATTTAGAGAGAATTATTCTTTAATTAAGGGAAGTTATAATTTTTAAATTCTATCATCAATCTTTACACCGACAAAATATAGAACTAAAAGAATTCCCATAATTACCGGAGTTGCCCAATTAACACCCTGTATTTGTTTTATTGTAGCATAAATTGAAGCTGCAAATGAAATAATCATAACAAGTATTAATGGAGTTTTTAACAATGCAACCTTCGTTTTTGTTTTCATAATTAAGAGAGGAGTGGTCTTTATTTAAAAGTTTTTATTTTGTTTTAAATTCTATAACATCTAAATCTTTTAATTTGTGATTTAGTCCTACAATTTGTCCTGAGAATTTTGAAGAGGGTCCCCAAATTTTTGTTTGCTTTACTTTTTTTGAAAATCCTTTTAATATTTTTTCAGCGACATGTTTTACGGTTGATTTTTTTTTCATAATAATTGGCTTGTTTGATTTTGGCTTGTTTGGTTCTTTCGTGTAAATTCGTAACTTGTCTAGTGTTTTTGTTATTTTTGATTTTAATTCATTTAGGTTTTTTTTCATAACAGCAGATATTAAAATAAAATTATATTTTTTACTTTGAAGTGTTGCGGTTAGTTTTCGTTTCTCATTTTCACTAAGTATATCGATTTTATTGAAGACAATTATTTTCTTCCCAGGTGATTTTTTTAACTTTAGTAAAATTTTTGAAATTTGTTCAAATTTTGTAACTAAAGCTAAAATGGTGTCTGCACCATTTGCTAGGCCTTTGTCAAAATTTTCAGATTCAATTGCCGGAATTTCAATTAATTGAATGGGGATTGTTTCATGTATTGTCATTCCAATTTGTGGTTGTGTTGTTGAAAATCTATTTTCAGATATTTTTGGATGAGCGTTTGTTAAGGCTGCGAGCAATGTTGATTTTCCGGTATTTGTAAAGCCAATTATTGCAGTTTGTAGTCCGTCTTTTTTTATTCCAATTTGGGTTGATTTTCCTGATTTTTTTGCTTTTGTTATTTGGGCTTCAAATTTTTTTCTACGCGTTGTTAATTGTTGTCTTAAATTTTCCCCTCCTTTGTGCTTTGGGGCGTGAGATATCATTTTTTTTAAAGCTGTTAATTTTCCCTCAAGTGTATTAGCTTCATTATATGCTTTTTCAGCAGAAACATATTCAGGATCGTTTACATTAATTGGCAATGTAAGAACCCCCTGGTTTCTTACCAACTTCCTCACATCTGGTTGGGCAGCATCTTTCTTGCACTCTGGGATGCCACATTGGCCCGTCTAGCGGTCCTTTTTCGTGTGCTGAGTAAGTTAGGTTTTTGATTAGTAGGGTGGTTAGATTATGGTTGGCGTGGAGAGGATTGTTAATTAGAGCAAGAGAAGGGGTTTTTATTTTCATAATGTTTTAAAGTAAGTTTAACTTAAAAATATAATGGCTAACTTGAAAATTACAGGAAGGGAGGAATTGATTAAAAAGATTATTTCAAAGAAGGAGTTTTCGCAACTTCCTAAAAAAGATGTTGAGAAAGTTTTTGAAAAATTTGACAAAGAACAGTTTGTGGATTCGGAGAAGGTTAAATTAACGCGAGATTTACTAAGGAAAATGTATAGTGTGTTTGTTTCTCAAAAAATATTAAATATTAAAGATAAAAATGCGGAATGGGTTTTGAAAAAACACATGTCAACAAAAGAGAGATTTGATTATTACAAGGAAGTTTATGAAAAATTATTGAAGGGTTATAAAAAAATCAATATTTTTGATTTAGGGTGTGGTGTAAATGGATTTAGTTATAAATTTTTTAAAAATGTGGATGTAAATTATATTGGAGTTGAGGCAATGGGGCAACTGGTTGAGTTTATGAATTATTATTTTGCAAAAGAAAAATTAAAAACAAAAGCTATTCATGAAAGTTTGTTTGAATTGGAAAAGATAAAAAAAATAATTTCAAAAATAAAAGGGAGGCGAGTTGTTTTTTTATTTAAAACATTGGATTCATTAGAGATGATTGAGAGGGATTACTCTAAAAAGCTTTTGAGGGAAATTGTTCCGATGGTCGATAAGGTTGTCGTAAGTTTTGCAACAAAAAGCTTAATTGCCAAAAAAAATTTTAATGCACAAAGAGTTTGGTTTGAAAAATTTGTAAAAGAGGAGTTTGAGATTTTGGATGATTTTGAAGTTGGTAGTGAGAGATATGTTGTTTTTTGTAAATAGATTGGTTGGATTGATTAAGCTTAAAAACCTAGGTCGTTATATTGTAATATGAGTTTTAAATTTAAGAGAAGAGTTTTAAGTAACGGAATGACGCTTATTTTTGAAAAGCGAGATTTGCCAGTTGTGAGTGTTGCGTTTGCAGTTCGGAATGGGGGTATTAATGAAACATTGAAGGAAAAGGGAATTTCACATTATATAGAGCATATGCTTTACAAGGGGACTCCCTCTAGAAGTTCGCATAAGATTGCACAGGAGATTGAAAAAAATGGCGGAATTTTAAATGGGTTTACAGATGAGGCGATTACGGCGTATTGGTGCAAGGTTCCAAGTAAACATTTAGATGTTGCGTTAGATGTTTTGAGTGATATGATGAAAAATCCGAAGTTTGATAAAACTGAATTAGAAAAAGAAAGAAAGGTTATTTTTGAGGAAATTAAAATGAGGAGAGATAATCCAAGAGTTTATGTGTTTGATGAAATAAAAAATCATCTTTATGAAAAGCCATTTGGTCCGTCATTAATTGGCACAGAGGAAAATATGAATAAAATAAATAGAGATGAGATTATTTCAAAATTTGAAGAAATTTATGTTCCGGAGAATATGATTTTAAGTGTTGTTGGTGACGCGGATTTTGAAAAATTAGTTTTATATGTTGAGAAAAATTTTGAAAAGAAAAAAGGAAGCGTTCCTCAGATTGAGATTAGAATGAAAAATGGATCAGATATTGAAGAGCGTGTGGGAATTGATCAGTCAAATTTAATATTGGCACATCATGTTCCATTGGTTGGAGATAAAAAAAGTTATGCTGCGAAAGTTTTGAATGTTTTGATGGGTGGAGGAATGTCGTCAAGATTGTTTTCGGAAATTAGAGAAAAAAGAAATTTGGCATATGCAATTAAGGGTGATTGTGAGATTAATGAAAAGTTTGCATACAATTTAATTTATGCGGGAACGACAAAAGAAAATGTTGAAGTTGTTAAAAAATTAATTTTAGATGAATATGAAAAAGTTGCGAAGGAATTAAGCGAAGATGAATTAAAGGAAGTTAAGGAGCAGATTATCGGGAACCATCAGATTTCAATGGAAGATTCAGAATCGCAGATGGTTAGTTTGTTGTATAGCGAAATCAATGGAAACGCAGAAGAATTTTATGAATTTGAAAAAAATATTTCAGAAGTTAAACTGGAAGATGTTAAAAAATTAGCTTCGAAAGTTAAGGATAATTTTAGTTTTTTTGCCTTGATTCCGAAGGAATAATCATAATAGAAATTAATATAAATTCAGTTTTTGATTCTTATGTATGAGAATTATAAAAATTCCTGGAATAAATGGATTAGGTAAGACAGGTGGGTGTGAGAAAAGTCCAGAGGTTATTTTAAATAAACTTGAAGAGATTTTTAGTAATGAGCAAGGTAGTGAAGTTAATTTGAAGAAGTTGGATTTAGATGAAGTTAATTTGGGAAATTCAGATTTGGAAAAAGATAATAAATTAATTTACAAAAAGGGAGTTGAGGTTTTTAAGAAAAAAGGGAGAAGTTTTTTTATTGGAGGAGATCATTCGATTAGTTATTCGATTGGAAAAAGTTTTTTAGATAGATGTATAGAAAAAAGAAAAGAGCCGTGCTTGATTGTTTTTGATGCGCATCCTGATTGCATGGAACCGATGAGAGAGCCGACGCATGAGGAATGGTTAAGGGCGTTAGTTGAAAGCGGTTTTCCGCCTGAAAATATATTATTAGTAGGTGTTAGAAATTCATGGAAAAGTGAAATTGATTTTATGAAAAAAAACAATATTAAAGTTATGAAGATGAATTCGATAGTTGTTGATTTGGAAGAATGTTGCGATACATTGATGGAATTTGCGAGAGGGAAAAGTCTTTATGTTTCAATAGATATTGATGCAATTGATCCAGTGTTTGCTCCTGCCACAGGATATGGTAGCGAGGTTGGAGGTTTTACATCGAGAGAATTTTTATATATTATTTCACGTATAAACAAAATGAAGAATTTGAAATGGGTTGATTTGGTTGAAATAAATTCAGAGAAAGATAAGAAGTTTAATGGAATGACGTGTAAGCTTGGTGCGAAAATTTTGTCAGAATTCTTGTGATTTTATTTTGGGACATAAGTGTCATTTATTAAATCAAAGGAGTCTGCTTTTTTCCCAATTAAATTTTGAAGTTTTATTTTTGGAACTGTTAATATTTTTTTAATTGTTCGAAATTCTTTGAGTAATTTTCTTGCTGTTTTTGGACCAATGTTTGGAAAACTTTCAACTAAATATTGTAATTGTTCGCGCTTGTTGAAAGTTTTCTTTTTTGGATTAAGTGGAAATTCTTGCATTTTTTTTCTTGAGAGAACGCTGATGAATTTTGCAGTGTCTTCTGGGTTTTTTGTAAAAATTATTGGAACTTTGTGTTTAAGCGAAATTGAAAGTAAAAATCCTCGAATCGCGTTTGAATGAATTTTATGTGAATGATTTTTATCAGAATAAAGTTCGTTGTTTTCAAATCCTTCTATTAACAAAAGCCGATTTGGATATTGTTGAAGTTCATCCAATTGTCTTTTTAATCTTTTTGAAATCATTGATGATAAAAAATCAGATATGGTTTTTCTTTCGATTGCAACATCTTTAACGATATAGTCTGCAACTTTTAATTCTTTGAAGTCAATTTCAAACCCTTCTTTTTTTAAATGAGCTGTTACCATACAGTTTTTTTCCCTGTAATCAACTTCAATTACTTGTTTTGGAATTTCTTTTTTGATTAAATTTTTTCTACGTGCAAAAATATCTTGAAAGGGTTTTGGTTTCATAAAATATTTTAGTAAAATGAGAATTTAAAATTAATGGAAAGTTACAGTAATTTTTTTTGTGTTTCTAATTTTTTATTATTTTCCAAGTCTTGTTGAATTTTAATTATTGATTTTTCCATTTGTTTTTCGCGTGATCGTGAAACATAATAATGTGCTTCGTCACGTGTTTTTTTTGTAATTAGCATAATTAATTTTCCTTTTTGCAGTCTAGCTGTTCGTCCTGCTCGTTGTATGGCACGTATGGCTGATGGAACAGGTTCATAAAAAACAACAGCATTTACTTCAGGTATATCTAAACCTTCTTCTGCAATGCATGTTGCACAAAGAATATTTATTTTTCCATTTGAAAATTCTTCTATTATTTCTTTTTGTTGTTTTTGATTTAGACCTTGTCCTTTCTTTTTTGCTTGTCCAATAAATATTTTTGATTTAATTCCTTGAAGTTCGTTTAAATGTTTTGAAATGGTTATTGCAGTATCTCTGAATTGTGTAAAAATTATTATTTTCATGTTTTGGTTTTGTTGATATTCTTTTTTAATTATTTCAATAATTTTTTTTAATTTAGGGTGTTCTTGTTTTTTCGTTAGAAGTTCACTTGATTGCATATATGCAAAATTTATTTCAGGTTTTTTTACAAGTTTTATTACACCTTTGCTTTGTTTTTTACTAGCTTGTTCAAATAAATTTTTCATATATTCGTGAAATGCATAAACTGTTTGAGTTTCCAGAAGTTCAAGAGCGTGTTGCAATTTTATTGCTTGCGCACATGCGCTTGCTCCAAGCATATAGTTAAAATTTCTTAAACCTCTAGAAAGTGTTTGGCTTATTTTTTGTTGTAGTTTTATTAAGGAGTATTTTGAGGCAGGTCCAAATAAAACTTTTCGAAATCGTAATTCAGATACATATCTTTCATAAACTTTTGTTAAAACATGACGTATTTCCTCTAGTTCGGGGGGAAATTCAACTTGTATTTTGTTAAATTCTAATTCTTGTAAATAATGTTTTACGTCAGGACTTTTACGTGTTCGTAGTTCAACTTTTTTTATAGATAGATTTCTGCAGATTTCTTTTATTTTTGCAGATGTACTTCCAGGAGATGCTGTAAGTCCTAAAATTCTTGGGTTTTCAGCCTGACATTTATATCGTTGTGCAACATAATTATAATCATAATTTTTTACACATCTATGAGCTTCATCTTCTACTAATAGACATACTTCATCCATTTTGTATAGTTCTTTTTTTGTATCGTTTGCAATACATTGTGGTGTTGAGAAAATTATATCTGCTGTTTTCCATATTTTTTTTCGTTTTTCAGAGTTTATTGTTCCTGTAAAAATTTGCATTTCTGCGAATAATTCAGGAAGATATTTTTTGAATGAAATATAGTGCTGTTCTATTAATGGCTTTGTTGGTGCTAAAAGTAAAACTTTTTGACCTGGAAATTTTTTCATTCGTTCAATTGTTAACATTATCGCAATTAAGGTTTTTCCCAATCCAGTTGGTAAAACAACTAAACAATTATCATTTATGCATGTTTCAAAGATTTTTTGTTGATATTCTCGAGGTTTAATATTTTGTAGAAATTCCATTTAAGATAAAAAATTAATTAGTATAAATATATTGTGTAGAAATTTAATCAAAGTGATATTTAATTAAATTATAAGGCAAAGATTCCAAATAATATTCCGAATAAAATAAGTGTCGCTAAGAATACCCAGAGAACTTGACTTCCAAAGAAGATTTTGTTTCCGTCTAAATCAGATAAGGGAATCATGTTGAAAAAGGCATAATAAAGATTTAGTTTTGCGAATTCAGGGAAATTTATCAAGTATCCAATTAAGCCAAATATTAGGTTTGCGATAATACCTGTTGCTGCGATCCATCCAATATGAAATTCTGGAATTTCGGAGAATGAGTATATTTCAAACCTTTTTACGGCCCGGTGAACTTTTGATTTAACATTAAAAACTAAAGGTGCTAACCATGTTGTGTGCCCATACGTTAAAACTGTAATAATGAATGGTAAAAATGCTCCAATTTGAATTGGTTTTTTGATTTTTTTTGAAGGGTGAATAAGTCCCTTAAGCGCTACTCCAAAAAATCCGAATTTTTTTAATGTCCAAAGTTGAATCTCTATTTCAGAATCTAGATAGAATGCGGCAATTTTTTTTGAAATAATATTTATAAAAATTACAGCTAAAATTGTTAAAAAGGTGTATGTAAAAAGATTCCATGTTTCTATAAGGCTAATTAGAAAAGCCAATATTAGGGTTGCTATAAAAACAGCTACTATTTCTTTTGATTTAAACATAATTTAAGTAATGAAAATATTTTTATAAATCTTTGGAGGGAAATTAGTAGCGATGAAACACAGAAATCTTTATAAATAAGTTTAGTGTAAAACATATATGAGAATTAAAAGAGTAACTGAAGTTATTGGATCACGCGTTTATACAGATGGTGGGGATTTTTTTGGAACAATTGAAGAGGCAAATTTAAGCGAGAATAAATTGGATGGTTGGAGAATTAGAGTTGATGGAAGTATGCTTTCGTTAATTAGTGGAGCTCGAGGTGTTATTATACCACATCAATTTGTTAAAGCAATTAGCGACATAGTTATTATTAATAAATCTGCTTTGCCGAATCCTGAGCAGGGTTTAAATGACATGACTGAAGATTCAATTTAAAGAGTGACAAATGAGCGTAGCAGAAACAATTTTTAAGAGTGAACTTGCAACTGGCTTTGTCTATCCGTTTTTTTTAATTTTCTTTATTACTTTTGCTATTTTGGAAAAAACAAAAGTGCTGGGAAACAATAAGCAGTTGGATGCATTAATTTCTGCAGTGATAGGATTTATTTTTATAACAGCTGTTTCTCCTAAGTTAATTGTTGGAGATTTGATATTGTTTTTAACAGTAGGTTTAGTAGTTGTGTTTGTTGCTTTGTTGCTTTGGGGATTTGTTATGGGAGGAGAAACATCTACCTTGCTGGGTAATGATAAAATAAAATATGTTATTGGTGCAATTATTACAATAGTAGTTATTATAGTATTAATGGTTTCGGCAGGTGTTGATTTTGGAATATTTGAAAGAATATTTGATTTTATCTTTATGAGTAATTGGAGTGCAGATCTTTGGACAAATTTAATTTTTATTGCGGCTATAGCGGGTGCAATTGCGTGGGCAGTTAAAGGTGTTGTGGTAAAATCTTAAATTGGAAATGTTTATAAAATATAATTGTGTGGATTTAATATGATTTCAGAGGTGTTATTTTTAGTGTCGTATGGTTATGGTTCTGGATTTGGAAATTTACTTTCTAGATTGGAGCAGCTTGGATTGTTTTCATACGTTTTACCATTTTTTTTAATTTTTGCAATGGTTTTTGGAATAATAAGTAAAGCAAATATTTTTGACAATAAGGGAATCAATGTAATAATTTCATTATCTGTTGGACTAATGGCTTTGCAATTTAATATTGTTTCAGTTTTTTTTGCAGACATATTTCCAAGTTTAGGAATAGGGTTAGTTGTGTTATTGGCACTTATGATTTTAATGGGGTTATTTTGGAAAAGTGACAAGGAAGATAATAAGAAAACTTTCTTTTGGTATATGGGATTAATTATTGGTGCGATAGTAATTTTTAGTTCGTTTGAAAATGTTGCAGGATATGGACTTGGTCCATGGTTTTATAATGCTAAATATTGGATAGAATATAATTGGGGAATGATTTTACTTGTAGGTGTTATAATTGGAGCAGTTATGTGGATAACAAAAACAGCTAGTTCAAAGCCGAAAAAAGTGCATTAGAGCGATTGGGTGAATTAAGATAATTTCATTATTTAGATTTTTTATGTTTCTTGATAACTTTACTAAAAGAATCTTGCATCATTCCCATTTCTTTTTTTATCGAATTTAGATTTTGTCCATATGAGCCAACTTTTTCAAGAATTGAAATTTGAAGTTTGTCTATGATATTTTCTATTCGTGTTAATCGTTCAGAGATGTTTTGAATTTTTGATCCTCCAAGTGTTTTGAATTCTTTTAGTTCAGATAATTGTTTTGATGTTTTTCGTATTTTGTCAGAAAAAACTTGTTGCGCAATTTCGATAGTGTTATCAGAACCTGTTGGCTGAGATCCTCCGTAATCATCATATCCGCCTTCTTGTGGATACATTTCTTGAGTGGGATAATCTTGAGTTTCTTCTGAATATGTTTGCGGTGCATAGCCTGTATCTTCATTTGGTTGCGGTGCTTCAGGGGTTCCTGCAACAGCATTTTTTATTTGTGCCTGACTAAAAGAATCTTGAATTTCTTTTGGGGAAACTCCTTCTTGCGTTAAGGTGTTTGTTATTTCTTGATCTTGCATTCCTTGTTCTCTCATTGTGCTTATTCTTTCTAGGGTTGTCATTTTAATCTAAAGGTTGAAACATTTTAGCTTGTTTTGATAAAATTTCTAGATCATCTTTTTTTGCAAATTTTGCAAACTCACTTGTTACCATTTCTAAAAATTTTTTCATTTTAACCATGTCTTGTTTAATTAATTCGAAATCTTTTTTTAAATTTAGAATTTCATCTTGAGTTTTCTCTTTTGAGTCAATTAAATTTTGACCAATAAGTAAAACCCTTTCTTTTATTAGATTTTGTTTTGTTTCTAAATCTCGTAATTTTAAATTAGGATCCGTATAGTTTTGTTGTTCATATCCTGTCCCCTCTTGTTCCATAAAATATTTATGCAAAAGTAGTTTAAAATAGTTGCGATTTATTTGCTAAAAATTATTAAACTAAGATTACATTTGTTTTGTATGAGGTTTGATAAAAATACTAAATTATATACGCATGAGGTCAAGAGAGAGGGCGGTGAAGATGTTTTGTATATTAATTATATGAGTGCGCCATATGTCCCGAATTTAGTGGAACACCCAGAAGTTATGGAAAGGACGGTTGACGCTTTAATTGAAAATCCAAATGCCTCAAGAGTTGTTTTTGTTTCACAGAAAAATTATAATTATGATTTTAAAGAAATTAATTTTCTTTTAGAAATTGCTCAGTTGTATGTGTATTTCATCAAGCAAGAGAAGATACTTTCGCATAATAAGTTGGTCACGATGAATGAGGGTTTTTTTACTAAAAGATATAATGAGATTTTTTCTTTTTTATTTTTATTGAAACAGGATCCTGTTTCGGCATATAGGGAATTGAAAAAAATTATTATTGAAACCAGGATTGAAAGAGATAGAAGCGGTAATGAAATGAAGAATGATTATCAAAATTATTTGAGTTTTTTGAAAAAGAATTTGGAGTTATTTGAGAGGACAGAATTGATTAAAGCTGTTTTGCCTTTTTTGAAAGATTATCATAAGGGAAGTAGAGATATCTATAAAAAAGTTTTTCGTCCAGATGTTATTCCTAATTTTACATTTACAAGGTTGGTTACGGATTTGCCGGAAGGTGGTGAGATTTTGGATCAGTATAAAATTTCAGAAGGTTCATATGATGAATCGATGGTTACAATTTTTCGTGAGAAAAATAATTCGAAGGCGATGTATTACTTGTCTCCTCCAGAGAATTCGTTAAGCGAGGAGCATAATATGATTTTAAATTTGGCAAGAGGTGTTTTAATAGAACATCAGCCCAAAGCAGAAGAGTTTACAGATACAGAGCGGACGCGTCAGGTTTTTTTGAATATTTCTAAAGATTTATTGCAGGATCTTGCTCAAACAAAAGGAATTGATTTAGATTATTCAGACTTGAATTTACTTGCTACTATTTTAGTTAGACATACAATTGGGTTTGGATTGATTGAAGTTTTGTTACAGGATAAAAATCTTCAGGATATTGTTTTGAATGCTCCGATTCCGAGAACTCCTATTTACTTGAAACATCAAGAATTTGATGAATGCTTTTCAAATATTTTGCCAAGTCAGGAGGATGTTGATTCGTGGGCGGCGAAGTTTAGAATGATTTCAGGAAGACCGTTGGATGAGGCTAATCCTATTTTAGATACACAGTTGGAAATTGGAAAACTTAGGGCAAGAATTGCGATTATCCAAAAGCCTCTTTCTCCGGATGGGTTGGCTTATGCAATTAGGAGACATAGGGAGAATCCATGGACATTGCCGTTATTTGTTCAGAATAAAATGCTTAATCCATTTAGTGCGGGGTTGATGAGTTTTTTAATTGATGGTTCAAGGACGATGCTTGTTGCAGGAACGCGATCGAGTGGTAAGACTTCTCTTTTAGGGAGTTTGATGTTAGAAATTATTCCTAAATATAGAGTTATTGTTATTGAGGATTCATTGGAGTTGCCAGTGGAGTCAATGAGGAAATTGGATTATAATATTTTGAGAATGAAGGTTCGTTCAGCTTTACTAAAGACGACATCAGAGGTTTCAGCAGAAGAAGGAATTAGGGCGAGTTTGAGATTGGGAGACAGTGCATTAATTGTTGGTGAAGTTAGAAGTAGTGAAGCTAAGGCACTTTATGAGGCTATGAGAGTTGGTGCATTGGCGAATGTTGTGGCGGGAACAATTCATGGTGCTTCCCCGTATGGTGTTTACGATAGGGTTGTTAACGATTTGGAGGTTCCAGCAACATCGTTTAAGGCAACAGATATTATTGCAGTTGCTAATCCAATTAAATCAGCAGATGGTTTACATTCGTTCAGAAGATTATTGCAAGTTACAGAAGTTAGAAAACATTGGGAGAAGGATCCATTAAGGGAGGGTGGTTTTGTTGATTTAGTTAATTATAATGTTGAGAAAGATGAGCTTGAGGCTAGTGAGGATTTGATAAATGGAGATAGTGAGACAATTAAAGATATTGCATCAAGAGTTAAGGGTTGGGCAGGGAATTGGGATGCGGTTTATGACAATATTTTACTTAGAGCGAAAATTAAAAAAGAAATGGTTGAGGTTGCTGAGAAGACAGGAGATAATGATATTTTGGAATCAGATTTTAATGCGTTATCTAATCATAGGTTTCATGAAATCTCATCCAATATTCGAAAAGAAATTGGATTGCCTTTAAGTAAAAGAGTTTTTCCAGATTGGCAAAAGTGGTTAAATGAAGAAGTTAGAAAAAGAGTTGTTTGATATAAATTTTTATAAAGTGTGTTTTATTTGTGTTGTTAAGATAAGTTTGACTTATTTAATATAATCAGAAGGAGGTAAAAAATAAATGAAAAATAAAATAATTTTAGGAATGTTTTTGATAAGTGTTCTTATGATGAGTGGAATAGTAAGTGCTGAGTTAACAATGGATGATATTTATAGTAATTTTGAGAAAGATGGGCTGAGTATCCAGATTGGAATTCCAGACATGGAGGGTAGTTTGGATTATGTTGATGAGTGGGATGTTAATTCTGATGGATTTATTAATGGAATTGAGGTTTGTAATAAAATAGACAGAAGATGTATTTTTTCTTCTAGTTCAGGGGAGTGGAATTTTAATTTAGGTAGTTGTTATGATCGTACGGCTGTTTCAGATATTGTGGATAAACTTTCTTTTTTTCAGGTTCTTTGCATGGGAAATAGAGATACTTATGATGATTTAAATAGTTGTATAGATTCAGATGGTGGAAAGAATTATAATAAAAAAGGAATAAGAATAAGTGCTGAAGGGATTGAAGAAGAGGATTATTGTATTGATGGTGAGAGAGTTATGGAATTTTATTGTTATAATAGAAGCTCTTCTGATTATTCAGATTGGAAAATCTATGAATGTCCAAATGGATGTGAAAATGGAGCATGTAAAACTGAATTTCAAGAAGCAGAAAAACCTAAAATTACAACTGCTAAACCAGAAGCAACTCAAGGTTTTTTCTCGAGAATATTTACAAGAGCAACGGGAAAAGTTGTTAGCTTATTCTCATAATTAATTGAATTTTTTTATTTTTATTTTTATTTTTTTTATTGACTTGGCGGAGCATTTATTAATTTAGTTTTGTATATTTTTTTATAAAGATGGTGAATGATAAGCCCAATGTAAAGGATATTCTTAGAAGGTATGGAAGTAAGATTGAAGGGAAGATTAAAACTACAGGGATTGCTAAGCAAAATTATAGCAAATCATATACGAAATTTAAAAATGAGATGGCCCCGGATTTTACACGCTATGAAAAATGGTGTCATAGTCTTGGAAGTCTTATTAAATTAAATATTTCAGAAAAAGATAGGAATAAAGTTAAGAAACATATCGATGTTGCACATTTAGATGTTGAGCCGTGGCAAGCTTTGACATTGGGGGTTATGGGGTTTGTTTCTGTTTTTTTACTTGGTTTATTAATTTCAGTTTCAGTTATTTTAATTAAAAATAGTGTTGCGGCTTTTCCTGTTTTATTTTTCTTTTTGATGCTGGTTTTATCTTTGTTTTTATTTTATTTTATTAATGGATATCCTTCAAGGTTGGCATCGAAATGGAGATTGAAAGCATCGAGTCAAATGGTTCCTGCAATTTTATACATAGTTGTCTATATGAGACATACACCTAATTTAGAAAAAGCAATTGCGTTTGCTGCCCAGCATTTACAAGAACCATTGTCTTTAGATTTCAAAAAAGTTTTTTATAATGTTGAAATTGGAAAATTTTCAACAATTAAAGAAAGTTTGGATAATTATTTAGAGGGATGGAGAGGGTATTCAACTGAATTTATTGAAGCGTTTCATTTGATTGAGTCGAGTTTGTTTGAGCCAGACAATGCTAGGAGAATTTTAATTTTAGAGAAATCTTTACAGGTTGTTTTAGATGGTGTTTATGATAAAATGCTTAAATTTACACATAGTGTTAGAAGTCCATTGACAAATGTTTATATGCTTGGTGTTGTTTTACCCACATTGGGATTGGCCTTATTGCCGTTGGCTTCAGCGATGCTTGGAGGGATTTTAACATTTGTTCATGTGTTTATTTTGTTTAATTTAATTATTCCGTTTTTTGTTTTTTATCTTACAGATAAGGTTATGATGTTAAGGCCAGGTGGTTATGGTGAATCCAGTTTGCTTGAGAAAAATCCACTTTATGCAAAATATAATAGCAGTTCACATTATACAAAAGCATTTTTGATAGCTTTGCCTTTTTTCTTTATTGCAATGATTCCGTTAATTTTTCAATTTACACCGATTCCAGGGATGTTAGGATTGCCACAAGATTATACTTTTGCTGAATTAGGAATTGGATCATCAACAGAAAAGTTTTTTGGTTTTATGGATGTTAGTGGGAAAATTGTTGGTCCGTTTGGAGCTGGTGCTTTAATTTTGGGAATGTTTTTTCCATTGGGATTGGCTTTGTTTTTTTCCATAGCATATAAAAGTAAAACAAAAGATTTGATTATTGAGAGAGAGAAGACTAAAAGTTTGGAGAGAGAGTTTAATAGTTCATTGTTTCAGTTGGGTAATCGTATTGGTAATGGGGTTCCTCCTGAGTTGATTTTTGGCAAGGTTGCGGAATCATCAAAAGGATTGAAGACGGAGGATTTTTTTAGGAAGGTTGATTATAATGTTAAGCAAGGTGGCATGAGTGTTGAGAAGGCGATTTTTGATTCGCATCGTGGTGCAATAATTTCTTTTCCTTCGGATTTGATTGCAACAAGTATGAGGGTTTTGGTTGAAGCATCAAAGAAGGGTTTGAGAATTGCAGCTGTTAGCTTGATGAGTATTTCAGAATATGTTAAAAATATAAATAAAATTACGCAAAGATTGAAAGATATGCTTGCTGAAATTGTTTCAGATATGAAAAGTAATATGACTTTTTTAGCACCATTGCTTTCCGGAATTGTTATAGGACTTGCCGCAATGATAACATCTATTTTGGGAAAACTTTCAACATCGGATTTAATGAAAGGTGGTGGAGATGTTGGAGGATTTGAAAGCTTGATGGGATTATTCCAATTGGAAACAATGATACCTCCATATTTTTTACAGATTGCGGTTGGAATTTATATAATTCAAATAATTTTTATTTTAACTGGAACTTTGGTTTCAATTAATTCAGGTGAAGACAGGTTGCAGAAAATTAGTCAGACAGGAAAAAATTTGAATAAAGGTGTTATACTTTATTTTGTTGTTGCGTTGATTGCGACATTGGCGTTGTTTATCTTGAGTACGGTTGTTTTGGGAAACCTGGTTTAGGATTTTGTTTTCTTTTTGATTTACACTTCGTTAAATCAATTCTTGTGTACAAAAGTATACGGCGAATTAATTTGCCTTGTTTAAATGCATCATTAAGATGTACCCCGAAATATTTTTTAAAAATATTTACTTGGGGCAAAATTTAAACAAAATGAAAAGTAGAGGTATAATTAATTGAATTTTTTTATATTCTGGAGTGCCGTTAAATATATATATATATCGATTAAAAACTATGTCTT
>CAYZYW010000006.1:0-35657 GCA_964482665.1 Candidatus Woesearchaeota archaeon | reverse complement strand
ACCCAGGAATTTCCGGGCTGCAACCGAAAGCAGTAGCCGCTGTGCCACCTGCGCAGATAAATGCCCCGGACAGGATTCGAACCTGCGACCCCTAGCTTAGAAGGCTAGTGCTCTATCCAGGCTGAGCTACCGAGGCATACTTTTAGGTAAATAAGTCATTATTTAAATTTTTTGAATGGTTATGTTTTTCATTTAAAATTATTTTTTAATTATTTTTTGAAAAAATAAAAAAGTTTTATAAAAATTTTAAAAGGTTTTCATGTAAAATTTAAGAATATTGTTATTTGTCGTCGGTGATTTTTATTTTTTCAAAAAATAAAAAATAAAAAATAAAAAAATTGATAGTTGTTAAATTAAAAAAGTTTTTAAAGAATTGTTTCTTAGTTTGAGTAATTAAATAAGAGGTGAAACCATGGTAAAAACTAAGACACCAAAACAACTTGAAATAAGTATTCGTTCTTTGAAGAATAAAGTTGCAAAACTTGAAGCACAAAAGAAAAGAGCGGTTGCTGCAGCCAAGAAAAAAACTGTTAAGAAAAAAGCAGTTAAGAAAAAGGTTGTAAGAAAAAAGGCAGTTAAGAAAAAAGCTGTTAAGAAAAAGAAAAAAGTCGTTCGTAGAAAAAAAAGAAAATAATTTTTTTCTAAATAACTTATTTAATTTATTTTTATTTTATGTTTTTGTTATGGGGAATTTTTTTAAACCCCTGTTGTTTGTTTAATCCATGATTGATTGTGTTTTTTGTAAAATATCTGAAGGAGAAATTCCTTCTGAGAAAATTTATGAGAATGATAGTTTTTTTTCAGTTTTTGATGTCGTACCACAAGTTGAAGGGCATGCTTTAGTTGTATCTAAAAAACATTTTGAAAACATTTTAGATTTGCCGAATATTTTTGGTTCGGAGTTATTAGATTGTATTAAGAATACGTCGATAAAATTGATGGAAGATTTCAAGTGTGAGGGCTTTAATATTGTTCAGAATAATTTTAAATGTGCAGGTCAAGTTATAAATCATATACATTTTCATATTTTACCGAGAAAAAAGGGTGATGAAAAAGAGCTTGGATTAAGAAAAAAGAAATTTTAAAATATGGCTCTGGGGAGATTTTAACTCCCGACCTCTGCCTCATGAGAGCAGCGCTCTAAACGGGCTGAGCTACAGAGCCATGTTATATTAAAAAATAGTTAATTTAAAAAACTTGTTTTTGTTGATTTTTTTGTGATAGGTGAAAATTTGACATATATTATTTCTCAGGAGTTAGTTTCTGAAGTTTCTAGAATGGTTTTTATACTTGAGGCTTTGGGTGGAATTGTATTTTTTTATGTTATTTTTGGTTTGATTAATTTGTTTTTACAAAGAAAAAAATATAAGGAAATAATTGAAATAAGTAAAGATCTTAAAGATATTAAAAATATTTTACGCAAAAAGAAAATTAGATAATTATTTCTTTAAAAGTTCTTTTTCTTTTTTGTTTTGTTGTCGTTTTGTTCGAACTAGGAAACCTGCAATTTGATTTCTTACTTTTTTACTTGGCATTGTTTTTCCAAGTATTTTTTTATTTTTATTGAATTCTTCTCCGAATTCAATACCTTTTTCTAAAAGGGTATTTGCTGTTCTTCTTACCATTTTTGATTTGATTTTTCCCATAATATTAATTCGATTTGGCATTTAAAAGAGTTTCTGTTAATAAAAATTGATTGTTTAGTTATTGAATCTTTTCCATGCTTGACATATTTTTTATAGATTTTATAAAATTATTCAGTTTTTTTGTTGGTTCCCCAAGACTACAAATTATATATGATAAATTTACTTCGCTTGCTTTTTTGTTTGCATTTGTGAAATCTATTTCAGTTATTCGTTTTTTATTATAGGCAATTAATAATTTTTCTTCAGTCGATGTTTTAATTTTTAATGTTAAATCGTTTTTACTAAAACCTTCGATTCCAATAATTTCCATATTTTTTTGAGCTAAAAATTCTTTAATTTTGTTAAAAAATTTATCTTGAGTTTTTTGTCTAATTATTGTTGTTTTTTGTGTTGTTTTTTTCTTTGGTTTAGATTCTTTTTTTTGTTTTTCTTCAAATATATTTAATGGTTTTTCTTCAGGTGTTTTAATTTTTTCTTCATTTGTGTTTTTGGTTCTAATTTGTGTTTGACTTGATATTTCTTTTTCAGGCTTTTGGTCTATTGTTTCTTTTTTTTCAATTTTTTCTGGTGTTTGAAATTCAGATGTTGGTTTTTTGAAATATCTCCAATATATTTTATTATCATTTTTAAAGGCGATTGCATAATCTTTAATTGATCGCAACGCAACCCTAATTGCAGGATGCTGTATTGAATCTTCAAGAAATTTCTTTTCTTTTAATAAATTAAATGCTTCTTTTTCTCGACTTTTTAGATGTTCTGAGAATTTTTCTAATTGCGATTCTTGGCCAGGTATGAAGTAAATTGGCGAACTTCCGACTCTAAGGTGGCTTATTCTAATTTTTTGTTCTGAGATTAGCTCTGAGAGGAATGCGGAAGCAAATAGCATACTATAATTGATCTGTTTTGCTATATGTATAGGTAAACTTGGTCCACGAGATTGAATTAAGGATATAATCTTTTTTTTAGTTTCATTGGCGTCTTGCATAATTTAGATAGATATCCTGGAGTTATAAATATTTTTATGGTTTAATCCAGCCAACTTCATAATATGTTGTAGATGATTCTTCATCCACGATTGCTAAAAGTAGCTTCTTTTTTGTTGAGTGTGCAACCCTATTTCTTGAGGAAAAATCTTGCCATGTTAATTTATTTGTTTCATGATCAACGAAAATTATCCACTTGGCGTGTTTACTTCCTGGCTTTGTATTTTTAGGATAAGCTCTAAAATCTGCACCAAATTTTAAAGCTGTTTTTACAACGTATCCTTTTTCCCGCAAATCTTTGTATACAGAATATTTGATTTGAATTTTTTTATCAATTCTTTGGAATTTTTTTAAAATATCATTTTTTGATAATATTTTATTTTTGAATAAAACTTCAATTTTTCTTTCTTTGATTAAAAATAATGTTTCAGAAAGTGAATATTGTATTTTTTCATCAATTGGTTCTCCGAATGATGATTTTTTGTAAAGTGTTATTGCGTTTGAATCATTTGTAAAAATCGTTTTACCGATTAGATGTGTTTGTATTTTTTTCATATTTGAGGGAATGTAGAGGAATATTTAAAAGTTCCGAAGGTTTTGTTTTTTTATGGATTATAATCATAAATTAATTGAAAAGAAATGGCAGGATAGGTGGGATAGTGATAAAGTTTTTATGGCTGATGATAATTTAGATAAGCCTAAATATTATGTTCTTGATATGTTTCCGTATCCGTCTGGAGCTGGATTGCATATAGGTCATGCGTTTGTTTTCAGTCTTGGTGATATTTGTGCGCGATTCAAAAGAATGCAGGGATTTAATGTCCTTTATCCTATTGGTTATGATTCATTGGGTCTTCCTGCTGAAAATGCGGCGATTAAAGCAGGTGTTCATCCAGAAGATTATACTAAAAAATCTATTGCGAATTTTATGAAACAACAGAAAGCGATGGGTTGGAGTTATGATTGGTCAAGGATGGTTAAGACATCGGATCCTAGTTTTTACAAGTGGGATCAATGGATTTTTTTAAAAATGTTGAAAAAGGATTTAGCATATCAAAAGACGGGTGCTGTTAATTGGTGTCCGAAATGTAACACTGTTTTGGCGAATGAGCAGGTTGTTGATGGGAAATGTTGGAGGCATGATAATACAGAAGTTGAGATTAAACATTTGAAACAATGGTTTTTGAAAACTACAAAATATGCAGATGAATTAATTGAAGGATTGAAAAATATTGATTGGTCTGATCGAGCTAAAAGGGGACAGAGGAATTGGATTGGGAAAAGTTATGGGACTGAAATTAATTTTGAAATTGAAGGTAAAAATAAAACATGGCCGATTTTTACAACGCGTCCAGATACGATTTATGGTGTTACATTTATGGTTGTTTCTGCACAACATAAAAAATTGATAGAGTTTGTTACAGAAAAGCAGAAAAAAGATGTTGATAAATTTTTGAAAAAATTAAAAAGTGTTTCAGAGAAGGATTTTGGATGTATGGACAAAGAAGGTGTTTTTACAGGAAGTTATGCGATTAATCCGATGACTGGAAAAAAGATACCAATTTATGTTGGTAATTTTGTTGTGGCTGACTATGGCTCTGGAATGGTAATGGCTGTTCCTGCGCACGATCAAAGGGATTTTGAATTTGCTAAAAAATATGGAATTGAAACTAAGCAGGTTGTTTCGGGAAAGGTTGTAAAAAATAAGGCATATACAGGTGAGGGTGAGTTGATTAATTCAGGTGAATTTGATGGAATAAATAATAAAGATGCTATTGATAAAATTACAAAATATTTAGAGAGAAAAAAGTTGGGTAAAAAAACTGTTAATTTTAAATTAAGAGATTGGGGAATTTCTAGGCAGAGATATTGGGGGACTCCGATTCCGATTGTTTATTGTGATAAGTGTGGTGTGATTCCTGTTTCTGAAAAAGATTTACCGATTAAGTTGCCTAAGGATGTTAAGTTTGGGAAAGGTAATCCATTATTGACAAATGAGAAATGGATTAAGGCAAAATGTCCAAAATGTAAAGGTGATGCTCGTCGAGAAACAGATACAATGGATACTTTTGTTAATTCTTCGTGGTATATGTTTAGATATACTGATCCGAAAAATAATGATAAAGTTTTTGATAAAAGTAAGGTTAATTATTGGGCGCCGATTGATCAATATATTGGAGGGCCAGAGCATATAACAATGCATTTAATGTACACAAGATTTTATACGAAAGTTTTGAGAGATTTGGGATTGTTGAATTTTGACGAGCCTGCTTTGAAATATTTTACACAAGGAATTGTTAAAGGTTCAGATGGCGAGAAGATGTCAAAATCAAAAGGTAACGTCGTTGAACCATTGGAAATGATTGAAAAGTTTGGTGCGGATTCATTGAGATTTTATTTAGTTTCTACGTCGTCGGCAGATAAGGATTTTGATTGGGATAAAAAGGGAATGAAAAGTAGTTCAAAGTTTGTAAAGAAAATTTTTGATTATTTTGAAAATGTAAAAATAGGGAAAAATTCAGATAAGGTAAATATTAGATTAAATGAATCAATAAAAAAAGTTGAAAAATATTATGAAAATTTTCTTTATCGTAAAGCAACAATCGAAATTCGTGCGTTATTCGATTTGATGTATTTTGAGGATAAAATAAGTAAAGATGTTTTGGAAAAGTTTTTGAAATTATTAAACCCTATCTGTCCACATATAACAGAAGAACTTTGGAGCAAGTTGGATAATAAGGGATTTATATTTTTGAATGGATGGCCAAAGGTTAAAAAAATTAAAGAGGAGAAGAAAAAGGAAATTGATTTAAATGAAAAAATTATTAAATCAATTAAAGATGTTTTAGAGAAGGTTGAAGATGATGTTAATAAAATTCATGTTTATATTATGCCTTTTGAAATTGGTAAAATTAATTTGAAAAAAGTTATGAAAGAAATTGGTAAATCGGTTGAGATATATTCAACAGCTGATAAGAATAAATATGATCCTAAAAATAAGGCAAAAAAAGCTAGGCCGAATTCTCCCAGCATATATCTTGAATAATTTTTATTCGGGATAGGAATAGTATTGTCGAATTTTAATATATACTTTTGAGTCGTATAATTCTTATAAAGGATGTCTTGTTTTGTTTTTTATGACAGGCGAAATGATATTTAGACCCAGGTTACATAAAGAAAAAAGAGTTGTTGATGAAAAGTCAGCTAAAGCAAGAAGCGTTATTGGAAAAAAGAATATAGGGAGATTTTTTACACACCTTTATTCGGAAATTTTTGATGGTCGTGTTAATGGTCCAGGTTTTTATTCTAATGACAGTTTTGGTGACATATCAGTTTATTTTAAGCCAGATGTTGTTTTTAGAAAAAAAGGTAATTTAGGATTTTCGGAGATTAAAGCGTGTTCCTTAAAGTCAGGTGCTCCAATTTGCACAGAGCATCAACTTGAAATATATACATATTTTTTATTAAAAGATTATTTTAAAAGTAAAGTCAAAATTAATTATTGCATTTTTAATTATGGAAATAGTTGCAATTCAACACAGGGAATACATATGCTTTCTAACGGAAGAATTGTCGAAGAATTGTCGTTTCAAAAAAAAGATCTCAATATCTTTCCAATTGAGTTAATGTTTTTATTTAAATCATGTTCTAATAATTACAGTTTAAATCAGGCTACAAGTTTTGGTCCAGATAATGTAGATTATTTTAAGCCAAAAAGGTCTTTAGTTAATAAATTAAATAACGAAGGTGTAGAATTAATTATTAATGAAAACACTGATAGTTTTTTTCCTAATGATTTTGAATCCGACTTTTTGTCTACTTTGAAAAGAAGAGATTTTAAATCTCCGGGTATTATAATAGATTATCATGGTAGAGCCGAGTTGAAAAAATTTCCAATTGTTAAACATTATTTTAAAGATAAAGATTATAAAAAATGGATGAAGTATTTTTTTGAAAATCATGAAGATGTTTTAATGCGATTAAAGTTAAGAGATTTTTATCAGCAAAGAGAAGATTATTTGAGTGAGGTTCCGTTTTAATTAAAATGAATAAACAAAAGAAGTACAGATCTACATTAATTGGAGAAGATGCTGAGAGATACATGTCTCTTTTAATGGGGATGGAAAAGGTTCCTAATGGAAGTCGAAGTCCAGATTTTAAAAGAGAGGATTTTGATAGTAGATTTTTAATTGAATTAAAAACAGGTATCGGTGATAAGTCGGTTTTGGTTGATTATGAATTACATTATATGATTCAGGCAAAATCTGATTTTGAAAAATTTTTTGGAGATAATTTTTTTAATATTGATTTAAAAAATGATTCCTGTGCAAATTATTATGCTTTTCTTAAGAGAAAAAATAATTTTAAAATTGGAGATTTTGATTCAGAATATTCTGCGTTAAAATTAAGCTATAGTGATTGTTTTTTTGTTCCAAATGAATTAGTTTTTTATTTGTATGCTGTTTCGAAATCATTAAGAGAACAAAGAGATATTGTGGAGACTGTTGGTGAAATGAAAGAAGTAGTTTTAAGAGATTTATCGAAAGAAAATAAGGATTATAGAAAAAGGAAATCTAATGGAAAGAATATACAGAATATTCATATTAAAGATATTTCGGATATTTTTAATGGGGGCAGTGGAGGTAATAAAAAGGCAAAGAAAAGAATGTTGCTTTTGAAAAAAGTTTATCCTGAAGTTGAATATCTTGAAAGATTTGAAATTCAAGGTCCAAATGATTCTTCATTTTATATTTTATCAGAACAATGTTATAAAAATATTTTTGATTACCAATTGCGAGAAGTTGTTAATAAAAATATTCCATTGGTTGAAAAAATTACACAAGAAAGAAAGGGTGTTGAAAATTTATTGTTAAAAATTGGAAATGTGAATCAATTATGTTTATTTAGGCATCATGAATTTGGTGATTTTGTTGAGTCAGATTATTCAAGGTTATCGGGAGATGAAATGTCGAAATTGACTTCTTTATCTAAATGGAAATTGCCGTGATTTTATTCTAAAATAGCTTTAATTCTTCGGACGCCTGATGATGATGATGTTTCTTTTTTGATTTTAAATTTTCCAATTTCGCATGTGTTTTTTACATGTGGACCTGTGCATATCTCTTTTGAAAAATTTCCGATTGAATAAACTGAAACCTTATCTCCATATTTTTTATTAAATATTCCACAAGCTCCTTGAGTTTTTGCTTTTTTTGGAGACATTTCTTCTTTTAATATTTCACATGAATTTTGTATTTGAGTATTTACAAGATCTTCAACTTTTTGCTTTTCTTCGTTTGTCAATTTTCTTGGAAATGAAAAATCAAATCTAAGTCTTTCGGGATTTATATTTGAACCACGTTGCTCAATTGATTCATCCTTAAGAATAATCTTTAGAGCTTCTAAGAGTAAATGTGTTGCAGTATGTAATTTTGTTGTTTGTTCTAAGTTGTCTGCTAATCCTGATTTAAATTTTCCTTCCGATGCTGTTCTTGAAAGTTCTTGATGGCGTTTACATTCTTGACAAAATCCTTTTTCGTCAACTTTAACATTATTTTCTTTTGCTAATTCTTTAATCATTTCAATTGGGAATCCATATGATTGGAAGAGTAAAAAACATTCCTTCGAATCAATTTTATTATCTGAACACATTTTGTTAAATTCTTTTAATCCTTTGTCTAAAGTTTTTTGAAATTTATCTTCTTCTTGTTTTAGTTCAGATAATATTTTTTCTTTATTGTTTTGTAAGTTTTCATAATCATTATAAATTTTTATTACTATTTTTGCAATTTTAGGGGTTGCGTCAATTTTTAAAATTGGAACATTAATTTTTCTTAAGTTTCGTATTGCTCTTCGTATTAATCTTCGTAAGATATATTGTTGATCAGTGTTTCCAGGGGTTATTCCATCTGCAATCATAAATGTTGCTGCCTTGATATGATCAGCAATAATTCGCATTTCTTTTTTGTTATTTTTGTAATTTTTTCCAGACAATTTTTCAATTTCTTTAATTATCGGTTGCCATATTTCTGTTAAATAATTATCATTGAACCCATTTAGTACAGCAAGTGTTCTTTCAACTCCTCCTCCAAAGTCTATATTTTTCTTTTTTAATTTTGTTAGTTTTTTTAATTTGTCTTTATTGTAAGACATTAAGACATTGTTTCCTATTTCTACCCAATTTTTTTCATCATTTGGATCGAATTTTTTTGGTGCTTTAGATGATGGCTTCCAATAAAAAATTTCAGTGTTTGGTCCACATGGCCCAGTTGTTCCAGCTGGTCCCCACCAATTTTCTTTTAGAAATGCTATTCTTTCTTTTGAAATCCCTAATGATTCCCAGATTTTTGAGACATCTTCATTTTTTTTAATATTTTTATCCCCTTTAAAGCATGTTATCGCAAGTTTATCTAAAGGTATTTTCAAATGTTTTGTTAAAAATTCGAATGTGAACTCAATTGCTTCTTTTTTAAAATAATCTCCAAGGGACCAATTTCCAATCATTTCAAACATTGTGTGGTGGTATGCATCTCCTATTTCTTCGATATCAATGGTTCGGATACATCTTTGAACATTTACTAATCTTTTTCCCTGTGGATGTCTTTCCCCTGTAAAATAGGGAATTAAGGGTTGCATTCCTGCAATTATAAATAATGCTGTTGGGTCATTTTCAGGTATTAAATTTGAATTAGGTATTTCTTTATGTCCTTTGGATTTAAAATAATTGATATATGTTTTTATAAATTCTTTTCGAGTTATCATAATTGGGAAACGAAAGTGGGTTTTAAAAAATGTTTTATTCTCCTAGACTTTTTAATTTGTTTTGTATTTGTTGAAGTTCGTAATCTAAGCTATTTTTTGGTATGTTAATTTTGTTTTTTTGAGATGAAATTATTTTTTCTTCAAAAATTGTTTCGTTTTCATGTTTCAAGATTGATGGTATTTTTGGAATAGGTAGATGTTTTTGAAGTTTTCTAATACTTGTTAAGGTTTCTTTTAGTTTTCGTTTTAATTTAATTTTAATTCCAATTTCTTTTGTTCTAAGTTTTTTATAATTATTAATAGTTTTTGTTAAATTTATCATATTGGCAATAGATGTTAAAAGATTTTTTTTAGATTCAATAGCTTCAGAATATTCTATTCGAATATGAATTGGATTATGTGTTTTCATTTTATTCTATTTTTGAAAAAATAGTTTTATCAACTTTTTTAATTTGATTTTTAATATCAGTTAATTCATTTTCCCAAAATTCCAATTCATTTTCTTCCTCTTGTTTTATTTTTTGAATATCTTTTAGCATATTTTCCATGTCATGGATTTTCTTTTTTGCGTCTTCAAATATTTTTAAACTTTCTTCAAATTTATCTATTTGAATAAAAACAGGTTCTATTTTTTGAGTTGATTGTTGAATACTTGTATGTTTTGATATTTTTTCAGTAAATGATCTTTCGTTTAGCTTTGGTATTTCTATTTTTTTTTCAGAAATATTTTCTTCTTTTATATTTTTATTATCTCCAGATACAGCATCCCTTATTGCGTTTTGGGAAAATTTTTCTCCAAATGAGCTTTGGGGATAGCTAGGTAATTGATGTATTGGTTTTTCTATAGAAGCTCTTGGATTAATAGATGGAAGTTCGGGTAATTTTGGCAATTCTGGTAAAGAAGGAACCTTCATTTCTTTTTTTTCTTTTGTAAACCACCCCATTTTATTTCACTCTTTATATTTATAATCGATTTGGCTTTAAAAACTTTTATTTTTAGAAACCGAAAGGTATATATTTGAATTTTTTTTATTAATTTAATGTTAAAGAAACTTCTTGCAGATGTTGTAATTCTTGTCGTCGGTAAACCGGCTGAACCGATTGCTGAATTAATTTTAAGTAAAAAACCGGTGAATGAATTTTTGATTGCTAAAAAAATGGATATTACAATAAATCAGACAAGAAATATTTTATATAAGCTTTCAGATGTAGGATTGGTTTTTTCAGAGCGAAAAAAAGATAAGAAGAAAGGTTGGTATACATATTTTTGGAAAATTGAAACAATAAAATCTTTGGATTTTTTGAAAAATATTTTAAACAAAAGAATTGATTACATAAACCAACAATCTTCATTAAGAGAAAGTAAGCAATTTTATGAGTGTAAGAGGTGTGGTATTGAATTAAATGAAGACGATGCGCTGTTGCAGGAATTTACATGCGATGAATGTGGGGGAATTTTTACAATTAAAAATAATGCGCGTCTATTGAGAGAACTTAAGAAAAGATCAGATCAAATGAAAGAGGAAATTGAACTTATAGATGTGGAATTAGGCAAAGAACAGGCTAAGGTTGAAAAAAAGAAGGCAAGAGAGGCGGTAAAGCTTGCTAAAGAAAAAGAAGAGAAAAGAAAGGAGATGAAAGCATTGAGAGATGCAAAGAAAAAATTAACTAAAAAAACCGTAAAGAAAAAAGTTGTCAAAAAGAAAGTCGTAAAGAAAAAAACCGTAAAGAAAAAAGTTGTCAAAAAGAAAGTCGTAAAGAAAAAATCTTTATTGAAAGGTGCATTAAAAAAAGTAGTTAAAAAAGTAAGGAAAAAATAAAATGGTTCAAGTGTTTAATATTTCTTCAAGAAAAAAGAAGAGGAATTTTGTGTCAGGGTTGAGTTTAACGACACAATTAATTTTATTGAATGTTGTTTTGTACTTTGTGTCTTTTTTATTTTTAGGAATTTATGGTGAAAAGTTTTTTGTAGAAAATTTGGCATTGACCCCGTCTTTAGTTTTGGCAGGGAAATCGTTGTGGACTTTTTTGACAAGTATGTTTATGCATGGAAGTTTTTTTCATATTTTTGCAAATATGTTTTCATTGTTTTTTCTTGGTGGTTTTGTTGAGAAATTGATTGGTAGAAAAAGATTTTTTTGGGTTTATATGATTGCGGGATTAACAGGTGGGCTTTTTTATGTTTTATCGACGGTATTTTTAGGTGGTGCAAGTATTCCTGCTGTTGGTGCTAGTGGTGCAATTTTTGGTTTATTGGGATTACTTGCGGTGATTGTTCCGTTTTCTAGAATTTATTTAATTATAGGACCATTGATTTTAATTGTTGTTGAGGTTTTGAGTGCGGCGTTTTTGCCCACAGGGATTGCTTCTGCTGTAAGTATGATTATTAATATTTTAATCATATTAATGATTTTTGCATTGTTTTCATTTAATACATCATTTAGAAAGTTTGCAATACCATTAGAATTGCCAATGTGGGTTCTTCCAATTGTTGCAATCGTTCCACTTTCAATCATAGGATTATTTGTTAATTTGCCGATTGGAAATAGTGCGCATTTTGGTGGGTTAATTATTGGTTTAATTTATGGTTTTTATCTTAGGAAAAAATTTCCAAATAAAACAAAATTTTTGTCGAGAAAATTTAGATAGTTTTTTATATAAGAAAATGTTTTTTAAAATATGAAGAGAGTCGAGGAGTTTAATCTAAAGGAGGTTAAATTAAGAAAAGGTAAAAGGGAAGATATTGATCAAATATGGGAATTGGAGGTTGAAAGTAGAATTTATCATAAAAAATTAAGAAAAATGCTTTCAAAGATGAATAATTCTGGAATAACTTTAAGATTTAAGAAAAAATGGGAGAAAAATTTTTCTTCAAGTTTTAGTAAAAGAAATGAAGTAGTTTTTGTTGCTGAATTGAATAAAAAAATTGTTGGATACATTATTGGAAATATTTTTATTTGGCAGTGGTCAGATAGTCCTCCGAGAGTTGGACAGATAAATGATATTGCAGTATTAAGAAAATATCATAGAAAAAATATTGGAAAGATTTTAATGAAAGAGTTTGAGAAATGGGCTAAGGTAAAAAAAGCGTATGCATTAGCTTTAAATGTTGATAGTAATAATTTTTCTGCAATAGAACTTTATAAAATAAATAAATTTAGAAATTTATGTACATATATGATTAAAAAGATAAAATGAAGAAACAAGATAATAAATTTAATCTAAAGGATCAGTATAAAAAATGTTGGGAATATTTAAAAAATTCTAAAAAATTTATATATTGGATTATTGGTATTTTTTGTTTTTTTGCCTTGTTTGGTTTTTTTATTCCTGCTCCCGAATCTTTTACAATTTATATTTTAGAATATTTAGAAGAAATTATTAAATCAACACAAGGATTTTCGCATTTAGATTGGATGAGTTTTCTTTTTTCAAATAATGTTATGAGTAGTTTTTTTGGATTGTCGCTTGGTTTTTTGTTTGGAATTTATTCTGTTTTTGGAGCGATTATTAATGGATATATGATTGGATTTGTTGCATCAATGGCTGTTGAAAGTGATGGAATTTTAAGTTTGTGGAGAATTCTCCCTCATGGAATATTTGAACTACCAGCTATTTTTATATCATTAGGGCTTGGTTTAAAGTTTGGGACATTTTTCTTTGCAAAAAATAAGTCTGAATCGTTTAAGAATTTTTTATGGAATTCTTTAAGGGTGTTTTTTTTAATAGTAATTCCCTTGTTGATAGTAGCTGCAATTATTGAAGGAAGTTTAATTTTTCTTTCTTTTTGAATTATACTCCGTTAAATTTATTTTCGTATAGAGAACTACGTCATAAGCAAATTTGCCCTGTCCAATGTTAAAAATTGAAGAAAAATTTTTGGAAGACAACAGAGGTAAATAGAATAATTTTCATTAGCATAGCTACTTGAAGCTAATTTGTTTAAGTGTTCAATAGAATTAATCTTTTAAGTCGCTAATTCCAAGTAAGAGAAAAATAAGTCCGATTCCAAGAATCATCCAAATTAATCCACCTTTGAAAAAGCTAACTGCCGCAGCACCGAATCCCCAGAAGTTCATACCCCAGGCATATACAGCTACAACTACGAAAATTAATCCAATTAAAATTTCTAGCCATTTATTCATTGTAGTATTTTAAGATTTTTTGAGTTTAAAAGTATTTTTATGATTAAATGATAATGTTTTATTTATATTTTGAGAAAATGTGTAAAAATTTCCTAAAAATTTAAATAGGTTTAATTTTGTTTAATTATATGGTGAGAGATGTTGGTAGTGATTTGATTTTTTTTAGTAATGACTTAAAGTCAAATCAAGCGAGAAATAAAGCAGAAGAGAAAGAAAAGAGATTGGTTGAGCTTTTGAAGTTGTTTTCTCCAGGTACTTCAATTCGTACGGCGTTGGATGATATGATGCGTGCTAGAATGGGGGCGTTGATAGCTGTTGATAAAAAAGGTTTTTTTAATATTGTTGATGGTGGTTTTAGGGTTAATTGTAAATTTAGTCCGCAGCGTTTGGTTGAGTTAGCAAAAATGGATGGGGCGATTATTCTTTCTAATGATTTGAAAAAAATAATATATGCAAACACATTGTTGGTTCCAGATATGAAAGTTGGTACAAGTGAAACAGGTACGCGACATAAGGCCGCGGAGAGAACATCTAAACAAATTAATACGTTGGTTATTGCAGTATCAGAAAGAAAAAATAAAATAACATTATATTGGGGTGATATTTGCTATGTTCTTGAAAGAAGTTCTGAGATTTTAAGGCGTGCTGCTGAAACATTGCAAATTTTAGAAAAACAGAAAGAGATTTCAGATGATTCAATTTCTAATTTAAATATATTGGAGATTAATAATTTGGTTACAATTAGTGATGTTTGTAATGTTTTACAAAGAGTTGAGGCGGTTAAAAGAATTTCAAACAAGGTTAAAAGATATTTAGTTGAACTTGGGCGTGAAGGTATTATTGTAAGCATGAGATTGAAAGAGTTGACTAAAAATTTAAAAAAAGAAAGATTGATGATTTTGCAGGATTATTTTGGTGGTGCAGATATTCAATCTGAGAGAATTTTGACACAAATGAATTTTGATGATTTATTGGAAACTTCGAATTTATCAAAAGAACTTTTTGGTGAAGTTCACGATAAATCTATTTCCCCACAAGGACTAAGGATTTTAAGTAAAACCAATTTGGACGAAAAAAATGTAAAGCTTTTGATTGATAGATTTAAAACATTGGAGAAGATTTTTGAAGTTGATAAATCTGAATTGATCGAAGCCTTGGAAGATGAGGAGAATGTTGATTCATTGAGGCGTGATTTGGAAAGTTTAAGAGAGAAGATATTGGTGGGAAAGAAGATATAAACCCTTAAATAATCATATTTTGTTTAAGTTTAATGTTGACATCAAAGCAGATAAAAGAAATTCGTGAACATTTAGACAAGGCACAAAATCCTCTTTTTCTTTATGATAATGATGCAGATGGTCTTTGTAGTTTTTTACTTCTTCGAAGGTTTTCGGGAAAAGGTAAAGGTGTTGCAATAAAGTCATATCCAAGTTTAGATAAAAAATATTTTAAAAAAGCAGAGGAACTTGGTTCAGATTATATTTTTATTTTAGATAAGCCAGTTGTTTCAGATGATTTTTGGAAAGAGGTTGAGCAATATAATATCCCAGTTGTTTGGATAGATCATCATGAATTACAGAGTGATGTTCCAGATGGAGTTGAATATTATAATCCTATTTACAATAAAGAAAAAACAAATGAGCCCGTTACAGATTTGTGTTATAATATCGTTAAGCAGAAAAATGATTTATGGTTGGCGGTTGTTGGATGCATTGCAGATGGATTTGTTCCAAAATATTATGTTGATTTTTTAGAGAAATATCCAGATCTTGGAATTGATACAAAATCGTCTTTGGAAATTTTATATAAGTCTCAGATTGGTGAGATTGCGAAAATGTTTGGCGCAGGCTTGAAAGATCGTATTAGTAATGTTGTAAAAATGTCTAATTTTTTAATTAAAGTTAAATCGCCATACGAAGTTTTAGAAGAGACACCTGTGAATTCATCAATGCATGAGAGGTATAATTTTTTAAATAAAAAATATAAAAAATTTATTGAGAAAGCCACTGAAGAAAGAAGTTCGGGAAAATTATTATTTTTTAAATATGGGGGTGGTATGAGTATTAGTGCAGATTTGGCGAATGAATTAACTTATTTATTTCCAGATAAGATTGTAGTTGTTGTTTATGTTAATGGATTTAAGGCTAATGTTTCAGGAAGAGGGGTTGGTGTTCGTGAATTTGTTTTGGATGCTTTGCATAATTTAAAAAATGCTTCAGGTGGTGGGCATAAGAATGCTGTTGGCGCGCAAGTGAGTGTGGATGATTTAGGTGTATTTCAGGAACGATTAGAAAAATTAATTTTTGATTGATATTGTAGTTATTGTCGAGGAATTCTGTTTTTGAATTTATCTAAGAGAAGTTACATAGTTATATAAAGAAAAGCGTGTTTATTTCAATATGAGTAATGAATGTCTGATTGGTGGAGCGAAGGGTTTTAAATCAGTTATTACATTAATTAAAATTTCCTATTAGTTCAGAAAATATCTGAATTAAGGGAAGATTTCTTATTAATTTAGATGAGCTATTGGATGGAGAAATATTTTGAAATCCGAAAAAATCATGATGGAAAATGAAAAAAAAATAGTTGAGAGAGAATTGAGTCAACTTATGGAGTTGACATTGCGTTTAGAAAATGAAGCATATAATCTTAAAGGTAGAAGTTAAATTGTTTTTTCTTGAGAGATTTTTATAGATAGTAGTGTGGAATTTTAATAAGTTTTTTTGAATTAGATTAAAATTTCTTTTGGCAAGTTTTTCCCAGGGAATCCAGAAGACATAACTTTTCCATATGCTCCTGTATTTTTTATTGCTAAAATATCTTTTTCTTTTATTTCAGAAAGCTTTCTGTTTTTTCCAAGAAAGTCAGATTGCAAGACAGTGTTTGCTCGTATATCATATGTTTTTATTTTATTTCTTTTAATTATTGGTTTAATTTCATGATATGAATTATAAATTCTTGGTCTTGCAAATTCCGCGAATCCTACATTGATTGCTATTTGTAATTTTTTATTTATTTTTTTGATATTGGTAACTTCTGCATAAAGAATCCCCGCAGTTGCCATAAGTGATCGTCCAGGTTCAATTTTTAGCTGAATATTTCTATTAAAATAATTTGATAACTCATTGGTTAGCTTGGTATAATGATTTCCTATTTTTTTAAAATTAAATTGTTTCTCTTTTGAATTACTTGGTACACCAAACCCGCTTCCAAAATTTATATATTCTAAATCTGGAAATTGTTTTGCACATTTTATTAAGTAATTTGAAGATTCTAAGAAGGGGGATGATATTAAAATATTTGATGCTAGATATCCATGAATTCCATTTATTTTGCATTTATATTTTTTTGCTATATATTTTATTTTATTAAAATCTTTTTCATCAATTCCAATATCAGAATCTTTTGGAGAATTTGTATGTCCTTTTGGAAGAATTATATCTTCTTTCATTTTAATTCGTATTCCAAATTTTCCTTTTGTATTGAGTTTGCAATATTTTTCTACCTCCTCTGTTGAATCTAAATTTATTAGTATTTTTTCCTTAATCAATATTTTTAAATTTTCAATGTTTAATCCAGTTGAAGTAAATGAAATTTGTTCTTTTTTGAATCCAATTTTTTGTGCTAAACTTAATTCATAAATAGAATTAATTTGAATAGATAATCCTAGGCTTTTTATTGTTTTAAGAACTTCTAGGTTATTGTTACACATCATGGCATAATGAATTTGGATATTTGAATAAGCGATGAAGTTTTTTATTAATTTGCAATTTTTATTAATTTCTTTTTTACTATAAATATATAGAGGGGTTCCAAGTTTTTTAATTATATTTTGTATTTTTTTCATTTGTTTATTTTGAATAAATTTTCTAATAATTTATTATTGTTAAAATTTTAAATTAATATGTTTTTCCAGCCCAAGCCCAATAGTTAGCTTTTTTGTTACAAATTATACATTTTTCGTTTGTGATTTTTTTAGAATCAATAAATAATGTTTTAACTCCAGGGATTTCGGTTTTCATTTTTTCTTCACAGTTTGCATTGTCGCACATTGGAATTTTTACCATTTTTTTATCTTTAATGAATTTTTTTAATTCAGATTTGTCTGTTGTTGATTTTTTATTTTGTTTTAAAAGTTTTTCAGCATTTTTGTAAAGCGTGTTTTGCATTTCTTTAAGAAGTTTTGGAATTTCTTTTTCTAGATCTTTTAATTTGATAGATGTTTTTTTATCTTCAATTCTCAAAGCAACCATTGCGGATTTTTTTTCTAGATCTTTTGGTCCAATTTCAATTCGTATTGGTATTCCTTTAAGTTCCCATTCGTTATATTTCCATCCAGGAGAAATGTCTTCCCTGTCGTCTAAAATTGGTTCAAATTCTTTTAGTTTAGATTTTAATTTTTTAACTACTTCCAGTATTTTTGATTTTGTTTTATCAAAAATGATAGGTATGATTACTATTTTATTTGTTGCAAGTTTTGGAGGAATAACTAAACCTTTGTTGTCGGAATGAATTGCAAACATTGCTCCAAGCATACGAGTAGATATTGCATGAGTGTTTTGAAATACATATTCGTGTTTTTCTTTTTGGTTTACAAATTTTATATCATAAGCTTTTGCAAAATTTTGTCCATCATAATGAAAACATGTTCCTTCAATTATTTTTCCATTTGGTAAATAATGGTGTGTTTTTTTAGAAAAAATTGCGCCTGCGAATTTTTCTTTATCTGTTTTTTTTCCATATATTCCAGGTAGAGCCATTAAATCTTCTGTAATTTTGTCATAAGCTTTTATGACATCTTCGCCATGCTCTAAGGATTCTTTTTCGCTTGCAAAGGCCGTGTGCAATTCATTCCATAAAAATTCTCGTCCCCTGAAAAATGGAACAGGATTATTAAATTCCCATCTTACGACATTATTCCATTGGTTTAATAATAGAGGTAAGTCTCGATAGGATCTAATCCATTGTGAATATGAGTCATACATGATTGCTTCAGAAGTTGGGCGTATGGCAAGTTTTTCATTTAGTTTTTTATTTCCTGTTTGTGTTACCCATGCAACTTCAGGAGTGAATCCCTTGATGTGTTCAGCTTCTTTTGATAAAAGTTTTTCAGGAATCAGTAAGGGAAAATATGAGTTTTTAACACCTATTTTTTTAAATTCTTTATCTATTTCATATTTTATTTTTTCCCAAATGGAATATGAATTTGGTCTGTAAACAATGCATCCTGAAACTGCTGAGTAGTCTGCTAATTCAGCTTTTATAATAAGTTGAGTAAACCATTCTGTAAAATTATCTTCTTTTTTTAATGTTAAACCTTGTTTAGATTTTTTTGCCATGATAGATATAATTAAAATACTTATTTAAAATTATCCAATCAAGCTCATATTCAAACCTTGTTGTGAAATTTGATTTAATATGTCTTTTATATAATTTGATTCAAGTGCAAATCCTAAACTTTCTCCTCCACCGATTTTGAAATTATTTATACCGATTGCTTTTCCTTGTTTATTTATTAAAGGTCCGCCTGAGTTTCCTGGATTTAAGGCGGCGTCTGTTTGAATATATGCTTCAATATTATTTAATCCAGGTCGATTAATTGCGGAGACAATTCCTTCAGATACTGAAAATTGTAAGCCTAATGGGTTTCCTATTGCGATTACTTTTTCACCTATTTGTATATTGTCCGAATTTTCTAATTCAAGTATTTCATAGTTTCCGTCTATTTTTAAAAGTGCTATGTCCATTGCGGCGTTTTCTCCGATTAAGTTTACATTGTGCATTGTGTCGTCGTATGTAATTATTCCTGCTGATGTTGCTCCTTGCATTATATGTGAATTTGTTACGATGTATCCTTCTTCGTGAATTATAAATCCTGTTCCTTGAGATAAATCTGTTCGTATTGTTACAACAGATTTTATGGCGCTGTCAATTATTCCCGAGAAGTCTTCGCCGGCTGATGCTTTTAATAATTCGAATTCTTCGTCTATAGATCCTAATTGAGTGTCAAGAGATTTTAATTCTTTTTGGGTATTTGTAAGGATGGATGTTAATTCGTTTATTTTTGATTGAGTGTCAATTTGAATTTCTTTTAAATGATTATTTAATTTTATATAATTAATTTCTTGACGTGCGAAAAGAGTGTACGTTAAAATACTGCTCACAATGATAAATAGAATTAAAAGGGAGCTCGCCCCTCCTATTATAATTTTGTGATGTTTTTTTAATGCCATTTCACTTCAAGAGTATTAGAAACCCAACATATAAAAACTTAACTTTCATAAAAAAAATATTGGACCGGTAGTTTAATGGATAGAATAACAGGTTTCGGCCCTGTTGACGGAGGTTCGACTCCTCCCCGGTTCGTTTTACAATTCGAATTCTTGAATAAAATTAATTATGGTTTTGTATTTTTCTAGGAATTTATTTCCTCTAATTGTGAGAAGTATTTTTTTATTTTGAAGAAGTGTTTTTTCGGTTATGAAATTTTTATTTTTTATTTCTTCTAAGTATTTGTAAAATTGTTTTGATGACAAGTTTGTTTTTCTAAGTAAAGGTGTTATATTGATTTCTCCTCGATTGTTTTGTATTATTTGAAGTATATCTTTTATTATTTCTAGCCGTCCTCGCTTTGTCATTCAATTTGCTCCCGTGTTTCTTAGGACTCTATAAAGTATTATAAAAAATATCCCAGAGGACACAAGATAAATTATTAATTGGGTATTCCTAAAAAAATCTGGGATTAATATGTCTAAAATATTTAATGCCCAAAAGAAAGATAATAGAATATATGCGAGATAAGTATAATTCTGTTTTCTTTTCTTTTTATGTGCTATCAATACGGTTGTTATAGCGATGATTAAAATTAGAAGATTGATTAAGAGGTAGATTAATTGAGAATGAGAAAAAATACTCACAAAGGTCATTAATATTGCAGTTATGTGAAAGATATATATTTTGTTTGAATTTATTTTTTTCCAAATAACACTATATAGTAAATAGAAAATTGCCATGATGCTAAAATACATGAATGCCATAATGGTTAATGTTCCGAAAGCTTTTGGTGAGAGTTGCATTATTTCGGGGATGTTAAAATAAATTAAAATAAACTTAATGAAGGATCGGAAAAAATATGCGATTGCAAAAAATAAAAATGCAAGTCTAAAATATTTAATTCCCCTATGTGAACTTAAGTCATATAGTTCTTTTGTTCCAAAATAAATCATTAGGCTACATAATATTATTATGAAAGAATAAAGAATATCCAAATTAAGTGCTTGTTGCATTGCGATAGATTTCATCATTCCAGGCGACATAAATATTACAGGTAATTTTAATATTTAAATATGAGTGGACTTGAAGTCCATTTTTCTTATAAAGAGTTTTCTTTTTTATTAGATATGTTAATTAAATTTAAACGGGAGGTAAAAAATGAATAAAGTAAATATGGGATTAATGGCTTTTGTTGTTGTTGCAATTTTAGCTGTTGGAATGGTTAGTGCTGTTGGACCTGGTTGTATGAAAAACGGAAACGGAATTTTTTCAGAAGATAGGGAAATTATGCGTTTAACGGTTGAGTCGGGAGATTATGAAGCTTGGAAATCCTTGATGGAATCTAGAATTACTGAAGACAATTTTAATATGATGGTTGAACGACATAATGAAATGAATAGTAGACGAGCAATTATGGAAGAACTAGAAGAAGCTTGGGAAAATAATGATTTTGAGAGAGTTAAAGAAATCAAAGAAGAGCTTGCAGAAAGTATGCCAGAAAAAAATTGTGAAGATGGAGAATGTCCTAGAAAAAATTTAAATAAAGAAATGAATCAAAAGAAAGGTTTTTTTAGCAAGTTTAAGTTTTGGGGCAGGAAGTAAATCAATATTTTTTTTATTTTTTTTATTTTTTTTAATCAATAACTTTTTAACATATCTAATATTTATTATTTTATGAAGTTTGAATTTGGAGATCGTGTTGAAATTCATTTAATGAGGGAAATCTATGAAGGTATTATTTTAGAGAGTTCTGAGTCTGGGATTTTTTTATTGAAGTTGGATTCGGGTTATAATATTGGTTTTAATAAAAAGGATGTTGTTGAAATAAAAGTTTTGAAAAAATTCAAAGAGCAGAGTGATGATTTTAAAATTAAAAGTAAGAATGGTTTGCCGAATATTGCTATGATTATTACAGGTGGGACGATTGCTGCGAGATTGAATCCCAAAAAAGGTGGCGTTGATTGGTTGGATACTCCAGAGAGTTTGTTTAAATTTTATCCAAATGTTTTTGATAAAGTTAATATTGCTAAGGTTGAAGTTCCGTTTATGAAAGCATCGGAGGATATGGATTTTAAAGATTGGAAAGTAATTGCTAAGGTTGTTGAAAAACTTTTGAATAATTCAGAGATTAAAGGTGTTATAATTACACATGGTACGGATTTTTTGCATTATACAGCTGAGGCATTGAGTTTCTTTTTGAAAGATTTGAATAAGCCAGTTGTTTTAACATATTCGCAAAGAAGTATTGATCGAGCTTCGTCTGATGCTAATTTAAATTTGCAATGTTCAGCAATGGTTTCTATTTCAGATATTGCGGAAGTTATGCTTGTTGGGCATGGTTCAGAAAATGATGATTTTTGTTATGCTATGCCTGGAACAAAAGTTCGTAAATTACATACTTCGAGAAGAGATGCTTTTAGAGTTGTTAATGCAAAACCTTTTGCAAAAATTGATTCGGATAAAATTGTTAAAATGTCAGATTATAATATTCGCAAACAGGGAAAAATTAAACTTGATTTGAAGTTTGAGGAAAAAGTTGCGTTGGTTAAATTTTACCCTGGGCAAGATCCAGATATTTTGGATTTTTATTTTGATAAAGGGTATAAGGGAATTGTTTTAGAAGTAGGAGGGTTAGGACATGTTTCAACAAAGAGATCAAGAAAGAGTTGGATTAAAAAATTGAAAGAAGTTCAGAAGAAAGGACTGGTTATTTGTGCAACAGCTCAGACTATTAATGGAAGATTGAACCCTTTGGTTTATTCGAATGGTCGTGAAATTTTGGAAACAGGAGTAATTTATTTGGAAGATATGTTGAGCGAAACGGCTTTTGTAAAACTTGGTTGGGTTTTGGGACATAAAGATTGGGATGTTAAAGAAAAAATGTTGGAAAATATTTCAGGTGAGTTAAATAAAAGATTGTTTGAATAATTATTTTTTCTTATGAGGTTTTTTTGTTACAATTTTTTCAATTCTTTCTAATTGATTTTTCATTTCACGTATTTCACGTTCAGCTTTTCTGTTTACAGCATAATCATATTCAAATCTTTGTCTGTCTTTTTCTCCGGATCTATTTTGACTCATTAAAATTATTGGTGCCTGTATAGCGGCTATGCATGATAAAACAAGATTTAATAAAATAAATGGATACGGATCCCATTCACCCACCCACATGTAAATATTCATTCCCATCCATATAATTAAAAGAAGTAAAAATGATAAAATAAAAACCCAGCTACCTGCCCATTTTGCTATTCCGTCTGCAGCTCTTTGTCCAAATGTTCTTGGTAAGGTTGGTGAATTTTTTTTAATTTTTTTTAAACTCTTTTTCATGATGATTTAATGTTTTATCTTTTTATAAAAGTTTTTGATATTTGATATGTTGTAGTGTAACTTTAAGGTGATTACATAAGCGAAAGGTTTAAATAAGAAAAATTGTTTTGAAAGAGATGGCAGAATGTTATTTTAGAATGGAAGATGATATTGTGAAAGATTCATTAAAGAGTATTGATTTTGAAAATGGTAATTTGTTGATAGTTGGTGGATTAGCAGTACAGTTTTTTGGGCAGGGTTGTCTAGATATTTCAAGACGAACTTTAGACTTAGATTTAATTTCGCAAGATACTTTTAGTTTTGATAGTTTTCGTGATAGTTTTAAACCTTTTATGAAGGATATGAAATTAAAGGGGTATCAGGTTCAGGCCAAGAAGGGAAATCAGGTATATTCTTTGAAGGTCATGGATAGTCAAAATAGGCCTGATTCAAAATATTTTTTTGTTAATTTGGAATATCATAAAGATAAAACATTGAATTATTTTGGACCATATCTTCATAAGCAATTTGATCATGAGTTACAGGTCCCATTTGAGGATGGAGAAGTTATTTTTCCAGTACAGTCTCTAGAGGAATTAGCTCCTTTGAAGGTGGGAAGAGTTAGGAGAATGGGAAAAAATTCCCTTTATTCTGACATGTTTACAAATTTGGAAACTATGGAAGGTCTGGAGCGAGTTGCTAAAATTCCATTGGAAAGTATGGCTATTAATATTAAAAATGCACAAAATATTTTGTCTGTTGATACTAAAAATATTGAAGTTAAAAGTCAGTATAAATTATCTAAAGATTGTTATGATCTTGTTGCTATTGCAAAGCTTGTGTCGGCTGGTCAATATGATTTCAATTTTGATAGATATAATGAGAATTTGGATTTTCTTGCTAATATGAGATCCTAAAGGTTTATAATTTTGTTACTCTTTATTTTTTTATGAAAATTGATTATAAAAAAATAGGTTTTAAATCTGGATTAGAGATTCATCAGCAATTAGATACAAAGAAATTATTTTGTGATTGTGATTCTGTTTTAAGAAAGGACTTTCCTGATTTTGAAGTTCGTCGTCGTTTACATGTTGTTGCAGGAGAAAGTGGAGAGGTTGATGTTGCGGCAAAACATGAGATTAAACAGAATAAAGAATTTGTTTATCAGGGGTATGATACAACGTGCTTGGTTGAACTTGACGAGGAGCCACCGCATAAAATTAATCAGAGTTCATTAAAGATTGCTTTGCAGATTTGTATTTTATTAAATTGTAAAATTATTCAAACAACACAGATAATGAGGAAGACGGTTTTAAATGGTTCTAATACATCTGGATTTCAGAGAACGGTAATGATTGCGCGTGATGGATATCTTGAAACAAGTGAGGGAAGAGTTGGTGTTGATGCTGTTTTTTTAGAAGAAGATTCAGCTCGTCCAGTAAGTAGGGACGAAAAGGTTGTAATTTATAAAATCGATAGATTGGGAATTCCATTGGTTGAAATTGCAACAGCTCCAGATGTAAAAAATGCAGAACATGCAAAAGAAACAGCTTTGAAAATTGGAGAAATTTTAAGAAGTTGCAAGGTTCGTCGAGGAATTGGGACAATTAGACAGGATATTAATATTTCAATTAAAGGAAGCAATAGAGTTGAATTGAAAGGTTTTCAGGATCCGAAAGTTATGATTAAAACGGTTGAGAAAGAAGTTGATAGGCAGAAAAATATTTTAAAAACTGAGAAAACAAATAAGTCGGAAGTTAGAAATGTTTTGCCGAATGGTGATTCTGAATTTTTAAGACCAATGCCGAGTGCTGCTAGAATGTATCCGGAAACAGATTTACCTTTGCTTAAAATTTCAAGGTATTTGATTAATGAGGCGAAAAAAGATCTACCTAAGCTTTTGGGAGATATTGAGGAAGATTTGAAAAGTAAAGGCTTGACGCGAGAAATGATTAAAACATTATTTAAATTGAATTTGGTTCAAGAGTTTAGGGATTTGTTTAATGTTATTCCGCGTTCTCATTTGATTGCAAAAATTCTTTTAATGTTTCCAAAGGAGATTGCTAAGAAAAAGAAAATTGAATATGGAAAAGTTTATTCAATATTGGAAGATTATTTTGTTGATATTTTGAATTTTATTAAAGATGGAAAAATAAAAGAGGAAGATGTTAAATATATTTTGGAAAAAATTATTGATGGAAAAAGTTTAAAGAGTGCGATGAAGTTTGAGAAAATTGACTCAGGAGATATTGAAGAAAAGATTATGAAAATAATTAAAGGGAAGCCGGGTTTGAATCCGAATGCATATATGGGGTTAGTTATGAAGGAATTTAAAGGTAAAATTTCAGGTAAGGAAGTTATGAATATTATTGAAAGATTTTTCTAAATAACAAAATTAATAAATGGAGTTTTGTATTTTGTTTTATGGAAAGAAGTTATATTAAAGATGTTAAATCAGGAAAAGAAGTTTTATTGAAAGGTTGGGTTTATGAAATTAGAGATTTAAATAAGTTGGCGTTTGTTTCATTAAGGGATATTTCAGGTATTGTTCAATGTGTTTTGAAAGGTGAAGATTTGATGAATAAATTTAAAGAATTAAGTTTGGAAAGTGTTATTGAAATTAAAGGGATAGTTAAAGAGGCAAAGATTAAGGCTGATAATTTAAGGAGTGATGTTGAAGTTGAAGTTTTAGAAATAAATATTTTAAGCAAAGCTGAAAGGTTGCCGATTCATATTAATGAGAAAACAACAAATACAGATTTATCAAAGAGATTGGACTATAGATCATTAGATGTTAGAAAGCCAGAGGTTTTAGCTAAATTTAAAATTCAATCCACAATTATTAATAGTTTTAGGGAATTTTTTTATAATGAGAATTTTATAGAAATTCAGCCACCTGCAATTATTGCAACATCGACAGAGGGTGGAACAGATTTGTTTAAAATAAAATATTTTGAAAAAGATGCATATTTGGCACAATCCCCTCAGTTGTATAAACAATTGATGGCTATTTCAATGGAAAAAGTTTTTTCAACAAATGCTATTTGGAGAGCAGAGAAGCATGATACTTCGCGTCATATAAATGAAGTTAGACAAATGGATATTGAGGTTGGATTTGCGGACGATATGGAAGTTATGAAGTATTTAGAAAAAAGTGTTCAGTTTATTGTTAAAAATGTTTTAGAAAAGCATAAAGATGATTTGAATTTATTAAAAATAGACTTAAAAATTCCGAAGGCAAAATACTTGAAATATGCAGAGGCGATTGAATTATTGAATGACAATGGATTTAGCATGAAAGATGGTGATGATTTTGAACCTGAAGCTGAAAGGAAGCTTTGTGAATTGTTTCCAAATGCAATTGTTTTTACATATGAATGGCCTGTTTCAATTAAACCGTTTTATATTTGGCCAAAGGATAAGGGGATTTCAGGTGGTTTTGATGCGCTTTATGGTGGATTGGAAATTAGTTCAGGTGGTCAACGTGTTCATGATCCAGAAATTTTAATTAAGCAATTGAAAGCAAAGGGGTTGAAGCCGAAGGATTTTGATTGGTATATTGATGCGTTTAGATTTGGGGCCCCGGTACATTCAGGGTGGAGTATAGGATTGGAAAGATTAAGTCAAGCGATTATGAAAGTTGATAATATTAGAGAGGTTACATTATTTCCGCGAGATCGAAAGAGGTTGACTCCGTAGAATGAAATTTATATCAGTAAAAGAAGCTATAAAAAAAGGTAAGGGTAGTGTTGCTGTTCATGGTTGGATCTATAGGGAACGTGGAAGCAATAAAATGAAATTTTTGGTTTTACGAGATTCAACAAATATTATTCAATGTATTTTAAAGAGAGATAATTTTGAAAAACAATGGGATGAAATTGATAAATTAAAAATTGAAAGTTCGGTTGAATTGGAGGGAAGTATCAAGGAGGATAAGAGGGCTCCTACAGGTTATGAGATTTCAGTAAGTAAGATTAATATAATTCAAATTGCGGAAGACTACCCAATCAATAAAGATGTTAACGAAGAATTATTGGGAGATAGAAGACATTTGTGGTTGAGATCAAGGAAGATGACGGCTAGTATGAAAATTCGTTCGACTGTTTTATTTGCCTTGCATGAATGTGCACATAAATTAGGTTTTACAGAAATTCATGCGCCATCAATGAGTGGAGCAGCAAGCGAGGGTGGTTCAGAGGTTTTTGAACTTGGTTATTTTGGGAAGAAAGCTTATATGACGCAGTCGTGGCAATTTTATGCAGAGAATTTTATTAATGCTGTTGGAAAAGCATATTCAATTGCGCCATCTTTTAGGGCTGAAAAATCTAAGACACCATGGCATGTTACAGAGTTTTGGCATTTTGAATTAGAAGGTGCGTGGATGAATTTAGAGGATGATATGAAAGTTGCAGAAAAATGCTTGGTTTATGTTATTGAAAAAGTTTTGAAAGAATGTAAAAATGAATTGGAAATTTTAGAGGTTGATGTTTCAAGGTTGAAAAAAATTAAAGCACCGTTTAAAAGAATTACATACAATGAAGCTATTGAAAAATTACAGGAAAATGGGTATAAAATAAAACAGGGCGATGATTTTAAATCAGCAGAAGAAAGAAGTTTGGCTAAATATTATGGTGATAAATTTGTTTTTGTTACAAATTATCCATTAAAATTATTAAAATTTTACCATGGTGAAGATTCTAAAAATCCAGGCACGGGAACGAATTTTAATTTATTAGCTCCAGGGATTGGTGAAATTACAGATGGTTCACAAAGAGAGCCCGATTTGAATAAAATTGTTGAAAGATTAAAAAAAGCAAAAATTGATTTGGGTTCTAGCGATTGGTATTTGGATTCAAGGCGATATGGTTCAGTTCCGCATGCAGGTTTTGGATTGGGTATTGAAAGGTTTGCAGCATGGATTTGTGGTTTTGATACGATAAAAGATTCTATTCCGTTTCCGCGTACGCCTACTCGACTAAACCCCTAGTTGAATTTTTTATTCTTTTTGATTTATACTTCGTTGGAGAAATTCTCGTGTAGATAACTACGCCACGAACGTTTCCGTCTTGTCTAAACTCAAAAATTTATGAAAAATGGGAGGGGGCAGGAAGGGGAAGGGTTGAAATAGGGGATCGAGAAATAATTTTTTATCATATAGTTTTTTTGGATACCATTTGTAATGATTGGATTTAATTTTGTTAATTTAAGTAGTTTTCAAATATATTCAAAGAATTTAAAAAACCTTTTTTGTAAGTTATAATATGGCAAGCATTAAGGAAATTGAAGAAAAGGTTTTGAAGTTTTGGAATGAAAATAAGATTTTTGAGAAATCTTTAGAGCAAACTAAAAACAAGAAAGAATATATTTTTTATGATGGGCCTCCGTTTGCTACAGGATCACCCCATCATGGACATTTGCTGGGTTCAACTGTTAAAGATCTTTTTGGAAGATTTTGGACAATGAGGGGGCGCCATGTTGCAAGAAGATGGGGTTGGGATTGTCATGGATTACCTATAGAAAATATAGCAGAAAAAGAATTAAAAATTAATTCTAAGGATGAAATTGAAAAAATGGGTGTTAAAAAATTTAATTCTTTTTGTAGAAGTAAGGTTTTTGCATATGAGAAAATATGGGGTGGTGTGATTGAAAGACTTGGTCGTTGGGTCGATTTTGATAATTCTTACAAGACAATGGATAACTCGTATATAGAAAGTGTCTGGTGGGCGTTTAAGCAGCTGTATGACAAGGGTTATATTTACGAAGGTGAGAAAATTTTAATGTATTGTCCTCGATGCTCTACTCCATTATCTAAGTCAGAGATTTCAATGGATAACTCGTACAAAATGGTTAAAGATTCAACTATGGTTGTTAAATTTAAATTGAAAGATGAGGATGCCTATGCGATTGCTTGGACGACGACTCCTTGGACTTTGCCTTCTAATTTGGCATTAGCCGTAAATCCAAAATTAATCTATTCGTATATTAAAGATAAAGAAAATGGCGAAACTTATCTACTTGCAAAAGAGTTGATTTCTAGCTTTTGGAAAGAAGGGAGTGAATATGAAATTACGAAAGAAGTACTTGGTAAAGATCTAGAAGGTATAGAATATGAGCCATTGTTCCCATATTTTAAAAATACTAAAAATGCGTTTAAAATTTTAGTAGCAGATTTTGTTACAGCTGAAGATGGTACTGGAATTGTTCATACTGCTCCAAATTTTGGTGAAGAAGATTATGATATATGTCGTAAAAATAAGATTCCAATAATTGATTCGGTGGATGAAAAGGGAAATTTTACAAAAGCGGTTATAGATTTTGCAGGTGGTTATATTCATGATTCAAATATAGATATTATCAAATTTTTAAAAAACCAAGGGAAAGTTGTTTTAGTTAGAAAAATGGAGCATGAGTATCCGTTCTGTTACAGGTGTGATACGAAGTTAATGTATAGGGCTATTCCAGCGTGGTTTGTAGATATTCAAAAAATTAAACCTAGAATGTTGGAATTGAATAAAAAGTTGAACTGGTATCCTGGTTTTTTGAAAGAGGGTCGAGTAAAATATAATATTGAAACTGCTCCTGATTGGAATATTTCAAGAAATAGATATTGGGCAACAGCTATGCCAATTTGGAAATCCGAAGATGGAGAAATTTTAGTTATTGGAAGCGAGGAAGAATTAAAAAAATATGCTAAAAATTTACCGAAAGAAAAAATTGATTTACATAAAGATTTTTTAGATGAGATAATTTTAGAGAAAGATGGAAAAGAATTTAAAAGAATTCCAGAGGTTTTAGATTGTTGGTTTGAATCAGGGTCGATGCCGTTTGCTCAATTTCATTATCCGTTTGAAAATAAAGAGTTTTTTGAGAAAAATTTTCCAGCACAATTTGTTGCAGAATACATAGGACAAATTAGAGCATGGTTTTATTATATGTTGGCTTTGTCAGCTATTTTGTTTGATGATATTCCATTTGAAAATGTTGTTACAACTGGAACAATTTTGGCAGAAGATGGGCAGAAGATGTCTAAATCAAAAAAGAATTTTACAGATCCAATGGAATTAATTGATAAATATGGTGCAGATGCATTTAGATTTTATGAAATGTCTTCAGTAGTTATGAATGCAGATAATTTTAATTTTTTGAATAGTGGTGTTGAGGAAGTTTATAAAAAAGTTTTATTGTTATTATATAATGTTTCAAATTTTTATTCTACATATAAAAAAGATTCAGATAATGAAAAAAATAATTCAAAAAATATAATGGATAAATGGATTTTATCTAGATGTGAAGACGTTTCAAATAAGGTAGGAAAATATTTGGAGGATTATAATACAATTAAAGCATGTTTGGAAATTAAAAAATTTGTTAATGATTTATCTACGTGGTATGTTAGAAATTCCAGAGATAGATTTAATTTAGACAATATTGATTGTCGTAAAACATTAAGATATGTTCTCGATAGGATTTCTAAATTAATGGCACCAATTATGCCGTTTGTTTCCGAAAAAATCTATCAAGATATTAATGGAGAAGATAAATCAGTTCATTTGGAAAAGTGGCCAACTAAAAAAGGAAGGGTTGACGAGATTCTTGATAAGGATATGGAATTGACAAGAGAAATTGTTTCGTTGGGATTAAGAGAAAGAGATAGAAATCAAGTTGGTTTAAAGTGGCCATTGAATAAAGTTTTGATAAAAATTAACGAAAAGCTTTCAGATGAGTTTTTGGAAATTGTAAGGGAGCAATTGAATGTTAAAAATATTGAAGTGTTAAAAACAGAAAAAGATATTGAAGTAAAGCTTGATTTAGATTTGACGCCAGAACTAGAATCAGAAGGATATGCAAGAGTTCTTAGTAGAAATGTACAATCGCATAGAAAAAAACTTGGTTTAAATCAGAAAGATAAGGTTAAATTAAACGTATTTGTGAATGATGAATTTAAAAAAATATTGGAAAATAAAAGTGATTTAATCAAAGAAAGAACAAATTCATTAGATGTTAATTTTTTGAATAATAAAGATAAACCAAAACTTAAGGATAAAATTGAATTTAAAATTAAAGATAAAAAAGGAGAGTTTGTGGTCGAGGTGCAATAGAGGTTAAAATTATTTCCTTTTAAATAACAACCTTTAAAAAGTAAAAGATCTTAATAGTTTTGAAATGATAGTTAAAGATGAATTTTTGGGAAGATTGAGAAAGATTTTTGATTTAAATCTTTATGAGGTTAAAGTTTGGACAGCGTTACTTTCTCGAGGAACTTCAACGGCAGGGGAGTTGAGTAATATTTCAGATGTTCCAAGATCAAGAACGTATGATATTTTAGAAAGTCTTGAAAAGAAAGGATTTATTGTAATGAGATTAGGTAAGCCGATTAAGTTCATAGCTTTAAAGCCTGAAGAGGTTGTTGAGAGAGTTAAGAAAAATTTAGTTGTTGAAGCTAAAGAAAAATCTAAAAGATTAGATAAGTTGAAAAGCGAAGATGTTTTGAAAGAATTAAGCACATTGTTTACACAAGGTATTAAATTTGTTGAGCCGAGCGATTTATCGGGAAGCTTAAGAGGAAGACAAAATTTATACAATCATTTGGATATGTTAATTAGAAGTGCAGATAGTACAATTACATTAGTTACAACAAAAGAAGGTTTAAGTAGAAAGCTTGAGGCTTTAATGCCTAGTTTGGAAAAATGTAAAAAAAGAGGAGTTAAAATTAGAATTGCTGCTCCGATTGATGCAAGCAATAAGGAAATAGCAAAAGAATTTAGCAAGGTTGCTGAAGTTAGAAATTTAGAAAATATTAAAGCAAGATTTGTTGTAATAGATTCAGAACAATTAATGTTTATGTTGTTAGATGATGAAAAGTTCCATCCGAATTATGATATAGGTGTTTGGATTAATACAGAATTTTTTGCTTCAACTTTAGAACAAATGTTTGAGTTAGCTTGGAAGGGTTTGAAAAAAGCTTAGTAAAAAATGAATTTCAGATTTACAAAAAAGAAGGTGATTGGAACTATTTTTATTTCAATAATTTTAAGCATCATTGGTATTTTGATTTTTTTCTTTCCAATATGTTTCAAATCTGGTTGCAGTTTTTTAAAAATATATATTTTTGAACCTTTTATTTTATTTATGTGTATTTTGATTATTATTTATGTTATTTGGAGCTTGATTCAGAGGAACAAAAAATGAATTTTAGATTTATATTAATTTATTAATTAATTTTTATTTTTTTTAATTCGTTTAAGGTTTTGCAGTTGTATATTTGTAATCGAGTTTTTTTTGCTTTGGATTTTGATTTTGTAAAATTCATTGCTTGAAATTTTATTTGTCTAAATTGTAGTTTGTATTTTTTTGCAAGTTTTAGATAATTTTTGAAAGTTATTTTTCGTTGTAGTAAAAGTGTTTTAAAAAATTTGAATTTTTCATTTTTCATTTTTGAGAATATTCCAGGCCTACCAATAGCTTCGCGTCCAATCATTATATAATCAAAATTTTTGAGTAAGTTTTTGTAATTTTTTAGATTTACATTGCCTGAATAAATTACAGGTATTTTTGATTTTGATTTAATTTCTTTTGCAAAATTTATATCAGGTTTTCCAGAATAACCTTGTTCACGTTTTCGTGGGTGAATGCAAAGATAATCGCAATATTTATTTGCAAGTTTAACAAGTTTGGACGCATACGATGATTTTCTAAATTTTATGGATAGTGGTTTTTTTGTTGATTTTTGAATTGTTTTTAATATTTCTTCAATTGTTTTTATATTTTTTAAAAAACTTCCAAATCCATGTTTTCTTGCACTTGTAGCAGGACATCCTAAATTAAAATCCCAACCTGAAACATATTTGTCATATTTTTTTATGAAAGATTTAATTCCTTTGGTTGAGGTTTGAAATATTTGCAATATTGGTTTGTCATCTAAGTATATTTTTTGTGGAGTTAGTGGATGTGTTAAGCCGGTATATGTAATTCCTGCACCTGCTTTTTTACAGAGTAGTCTAAATGCAATATCATTTATTTCTTCCATTGGAGCTAAAAGAATTTTGTTTTTGAATGGTATATTTTTATTCATTTACAATTTCCTCGCATATTAAATAATGAGGGGTGCATTGTTTAACTTTAACGTTTATGATTTTTCCTAAAAGTTTTTTATTTGATTGAATTGCAAATAATTTATAATTTTCATTTTTTGCAAGCCATGTATTTTCAAAACCCTTTTTATCGACGACAACTTTGTGCTCAGTGTTTAAATATTTTTTTTGGTTTTGTTTGCAAATTTCAAAATGTAATTTTAATAATTTTGCTGCTCGCTCACTTCGAATTTTTGGCGAGATTTGTTTTAATTTTTCAGCAGGGGTTCCAGGTCGTGGCCAGAATTTATTAACATTTAAAATTTCAGGTTTTATTTTTTGAATTAAGTTGCATGTTTCGTTAAAATCTTTTTGAGTTTCTCCCGGATATCCTACAATAATATCGCTTGCGATTGAAATTTCTGAGAATTCAGATCTAAAGGTTTTTATTATTTTTAAAAATTGAGATTTTGTATATTTTCTATTCATTGATTTTAGAATTTTATTTGATCCTGATTGTATTGGAATATGTAAAAATTTTAATATTTTTTTATCTTTATAAATTCGAATTAATTTTGGTAAAATTTTTAGAATGTTATTTGGATTCATCATTCCTAATCTTATAAAAAAGATTTTTTTATTTTTAAGAATTTTTTTTAATAAATCTGGAAGTAAATATTTTTTTTTATCGTTTCCATATGATGCGTTATCTTGACTTGTTATCCAAATTTCTTTACATCCTGAATTTAAGTCATTTTTTATTGATTGTAAAATTTCATTTTGAGGATATGAATATAGTTTTCCTTTTGCTAACCGTGTAATGCAATATGTACATGCTCCCAAACAACCTTCAGAGATTTGATTTATTCCAATTGTTTTTCCGTTTGAAATTTTTGGAAGATTTGATTTAATTTCGAATGTCGATGTTAAATATTTATTTTCATCGTATGTTTGATCTTTTATGTCTTGAATTAATTTATTTATTTTTTTAATATTGTTTGTAGAAAGAAGAAACAAGTTTTGGTGTTGAAGTTTTTCCCGATTTAATTTTGGCATACATCCGGTTAATATTATTTTTTTATTTTTTTTTAGAAGATCTTTAATTTTTCTTTGTATTTTTTCTTGAGTCGGTTCCTTTACAATGCATGAGTTTATAATAATTATATCTGCAAAATTAATATTTTTTGTTATGTTTAGTTTTGCTTGAGAAATTAACCCTTTCATAATTTCGGTTGAGTTTTGATTTGCGGTACAGCCATATGTTTCAAAATATATTTCTAACATAGGAAACATAATAAGAGAGGGTTTAAAAGAATTTATAAAAAATAATTAAAAAAAATAAAAAATAAGATTTGTAGAGTTATCTACGAAGTAAAGCCATTATTGCTCCAACTAATGTTGTAATTAGAGTGATCCAACCAACTGCTTGTACAATCCACATTCCTGCAGCAGAAGCTCCTCCAAGCCATGCCGGTAACATAAGAGTTCCATTGATAAGTCCAAAAGCTACTGCTAATGAAACTACAACTCCTGTGAACCAAGCAAGAAATCCTAATACTCCGTGTCCTTGTTGTTTTGCCATTTTTTAACCTCCTTTTTTTTAGACATTTGCTAAATTATTACATTTTTTCTAATGTCTTTATTCCCAATAAAGATAAAGCGTTTTTTAAAACTTGTCTAAATGCAGTTATTATATTTATTCGAAAGTTTTTTTGATTTGAATTCATTACGGGGCACGAGTGATAAAATTCATTAAAAATTTGTGCGAGTTGATAAGCATAATTTGCGATGAGAGATGGATTCAATTCGGAGTATGTTTTTTTTATTAATTCAGGGAATATTTCTAATTTTTTTATTAATTCAATTTCTTTTGGTTCTAGATTTTTTATTTCATAATTTTTTCCTGGAATTGTTTTTACTTTTTTTAAGATTGATCCAGCTCTCGCATAGCTGTATAGAATATATGGACCAGTGTCTCCTTCAAATGTTGCTGATTTTTTTGGATCAAATTGAACACCCTTTTTAACATCAACCTTTAGTAAACTGTATTTAATTGCAGCTAATGCAATTTTTAAACTTTTATTATTTAATTCTTTTTCAGAAATTTTAGATCTTTGTTTTAATTCTTTTTTTGCTAATTTTTGAATATTTTCAATTATTTCATCTGTTGTGATCCCCTTTGTTCCTTCACGTGATTTTATTTTTCCATCAGGTAAGGTTACCATTCCGTATGAGAAATGTTTTAATCCTTTATTTTTGAATCCAAGTTTTTTTAAAATTTCAAATAAAACATTGAAGTGATATTCTTGTTCGTTGCCTACTACATAATAGGATTTGTTTAATTTATGTTGGTCAAATTTTAATTTTGCTAAATATAGATCTTGTGTCATATATACAGATGTTCCATTTGATCTAAGTAATATTTTTTCTCCTAGTTTTTCTTTTTCTAAGTTTATAAAAATAGCTTTA
>CAYZYW010000005.1:0-35964 GCA_964482665.1 Candidatus Woesearchaeota archaeon | reverse complement strand
GCAGGATCATGTTTTCACGGATTTGTTCAAATTCCGAAGAATTCTGAAAGTTTCAATAAACGAATATTTATGAGTTTATGAAAGCTTTTACGAATTCAGAGAGCAGGATCATGTTTTCACGGATTTGTTCAAATTCCGAAGAATTCTGAAAGTTTCAATAAACGAATATTTATGAGTTTATGAAAGCTTTTACGAATTCAGAGAGCAGGATCATGTTTTCACGGATTTGTTCAAATTCCGACTATTTACTTTAAGTCAAATTCAAGAATTAGGTTATTGCTCTCAAAATTATAAGCTATTAATGACAAACCCATTTGAATATTTTTAAAATATGCTTTATTTTTTAATAATGCTTTTATTTCATAATTTTTATTCACCCTTGATATAACGATTTCATCAATTGAACTTATTCCAGGCATTTGTATTTCATATATGATTCTATCAGACAATCTACGAATATTTGTCTGAGGTTCAGTTTTATCTGAATTTGCAAATTTGATAGAATCATTTTTTGAAAAATTATTTGGCAAAGTAATTTCTTCTCTAATAGGTTTTTGTTGAATGGGTTTTTGTGCAACTTTTATTTTATCAGGAGAAATCTTTTTACCATTAACAAACAACTCAAAATTTTTATTAATATTATTAGCATTAGGAGATATCTCTTTTTGCATTTCTTTTTCTAGCATATTCAACGCACCACCAAGCATTTTTCCCAACATTCCCCCTCCCATACCACCAAAAGGAGAATTTGCCATAGGTGAAACATTTTCTGAAAAATCACTTTTTCCCAACATTCCAAAATCTTTTTTATCATTCGGTGAAGCATCAAATCTAGCCCCACAATTCGAACAAAAATTATCTTTAGATCCAAGCTTAGAGTTACATTTTGCACATAATTTTTTCTTAAACATATTTAATCAAGATGAATTTATTTTAAAAGGTTTGAGGTTGATAGATCGTATAAGGTTAGTAAAATATATAAATTTCATTGCATCTAAATTATTATGGTTACTTATAATATTGCAGTTTTGTGCGGAGATGGCATTGGTAAAGAGACTACTTTGGAAGCCGTAAAAGTATTGAAAGCCGTTGGCAAAAAATACGAGCATATATTCAATATAGAATATTTTTTAATAGGAAAAGATGCTTATAAAAAAACAGGGAGCTATTTCCCAGATTTTACAAAAAATGGATGTGATGTTTCAGATGCAATTTTATTTGGTGCCGTAGAAAAAGAACCCCTACTTGAAATACGAAAACGTTACGATTTCTTTACAAACATTAGACCGATTAAAGGCAATGGATTAAATATAACCATATTTAGAGAGCTTACTGGTGGGATTTATTTTGGAGAGTCTGGAGAAAAAATAATTAATGGTATAAAAAAGGGTTTTTATACTATGGAATATAGTGAAGATGAAATTGTTAGAATCGCAAAAGCTGCGTTTAATTGTGCGAAAAAAACCAACCAACACATTATATCTATTGATAAAAATAATGCTTTGCCTCATATAAAATGGAGAGACATAGTTGAAAAAGTTTCCAAGGATTTCCCAAATGTTCAATTAAATCATCTTTATATTGATAATGCATTAATGCAACTTTATAAAAATCCTAGAAAATTTAAGATTGTTTTAATATCAAATCTTTTTGGAGATATTTTTAGTGATTTGGCTGCAGAAATATCTGGATCAATAGGACTTATACCGTCTGCCAGTTTAAATAAAGATGGATTTGGATTATTTGAGCCGATTCATGGAACTGCTCCGGATATTTCAGGCAAAAATATAGCAAATCCAATTGCTTCTATACGTGCAGTAATAATGATGCTAGAGCAATTTAAATTAACTACTGAAGCCAGCTCTATTGAATCTGCAATAAGTAAAATTTTAGTACAATATGTCACGAAAGATATGGATAAAAAAGATAAAAAAATAGTGGGTACGAATAAAATAGGTTCCTTAATTGCCAAAGAGATTTTAAAATGAAAACTATAAAACTTGGAAACAATATAAATACTGACGACATCATCCCTGCAAGAAGATGCACAAGTTATGATAAAAACTATTTAGGAAAATATGCTTTAGAATATATGATTGATAGAAGTGAATTATTAAACTCTGATAAAATTGTGGCTGGAGAAAATTTTGGATGTGGAAGCAGCAGGGAACATGCCCCAATTGCATTAATAGGAGCGGGAATAAAAGAAATTTTTGCCAAATCATATGCAACAATTTTTTATAGAAATGCTATTAATGTTGGTTTGAAAATTAAATCTTCCCTAATAACTCCAAAAATCATCGATAATATTATTAATTTCGGTGGTATTATCCCTTATAATAAATTTAGACTCCAAAGCAAAAAAATTACATTTAGGAATAAAACTCAAAAACGTCCAATGACTACTACTGAAAAAATTCTAGCACAAGCATCAAGTAATAATTACGTAAAACCTGGAGAAATTATATTCACGAAACCAAATTTAATAATGAGTCATGATGCGGTTGTAGCTGCAGCATCTAAAATTTATGAAAATCATTTTAATTTTAAAATAAAATCTCCCAAAAATATTATTTTTGTCGCTGACCATTTTATACAGATTAATGACATTCGGAAAGATATCCGAGCTAAAGAACTTTATGAAAAAATGATGACCTTTGCTCAAAAATATAATATAAAGGTTTATGATAAAATTTCAGAAAATGAAGCACAGGGAATATGTCATATACTGCTTCCTGAACAAGGGCTAATTAGACCAGGTGAATTTATTGTTGGAACAGATAGTCATACTTGTACATATGGTGCATTGGGAGCATTCTCTGTGGGAATTGGAACAACGGATTTAGCAAACTTATTTGCTATGGGAGATTTATGGATTAAAGTTCCTGAGACAATAAAAATAGAAATTAATGGTAGAATCCCAAAAAATATAACAGCTAAGGATATTATATTATATATCTTAAAAGATTTAAAAAATAATATTGCCAAAGATAAGGTTTTAGAATTTTCTGGAGAAGTAATAAATCGGCTTTCAATTGATGGAAGAATGACTTTATCCAATATGTCCATTGAGGCTGGTGCAATATGTGGAATAATAATTCCAGATGAAAAAACGTTCAAGTACGTTAAAGAAAAAACTACGCAAAATTTTAAAGTTATTTTGCCAGATAAGAATGCTGAATATTTTTTAACTAAAAAATATAATATTTCTAATTTAAAATCACAAGTTGCTAAACCATATTCTCCTAATAATGTTGAAAATGTTTCCAGTTTAAAAAAAATAAAAATAAATAAGGCATACATAGGAAGTTGCACGGGCGGGAAGCTAGAAGATTTAAAAAATGCTTCAAATGTTTTAAAAAATAAAAAAATAAAAAAAGGGGTTGAATTATATATTGTTCCAGCAACACAAAAAATAAAAAAAGAATCCGAGAGATTTGGATATATGAAAATTTTTAGAGATTCTGGTGCAATTATTTTACCGTCTGGATGTGGTGCATGTATTAATGCGGGGAGAGGAGTTTTGAAAAAAAATGAGGTTGGCATTTTTGCAACTAATAGAAATTTTATGGGAAGAAATGGAGATAAAACTTCTAAAGTTTATTTAGCATCTCCGATAATAGTTGCCAAATCCGCAATAAAGGGATATATATCAGGTTAACCCCTAAAGTACTTCCCAATAGAGGCAATCTCCCGAACTTCTTCAGACAAAGTCGATACTGAATCTTTTAAAATTATTTCCTTAAATGCTTTTTTTGCGTTAAATTTTTTCGGATATTTTATATCTTTTATTTTTGGTATCCAAAAAAATACAGCGAACATTCTTGCAATTCCACCAATTATAAAAATCAAAAGAATTGGTTCTATAAAACTAACATCTAAAAATTTAATCAAAATCGCACCAACACCCGCACCCAAAAAAATACCAATACCATTTAATAAATTAAAATATGACACAGCCATTCCCCTTTTTTGTTGGCCAACATTTTCATATATAAAATTTCTTACAGCTAAATGAAATCCAGCCCAAGATATTCCACTTACAAGAACAGGCACAAAAAGAAGATAATAAGGAGAAGGTGAGAGAATCCAAAGAATCGGAACAATCGGTAAAAAAATTGTTGTAATGGCAAGCATATTATAACTACCGTATTGATCACTAAATTTACCAAGCAATTCTAAAACAAGCAATGAATAAAATGTTCCAGCTAATATGATTATCATATATGTTGAGTACGCGAAATTCAAATTTCTCAAAAGATAAACTGCAATAAGTGGAGTTGAAATTGATGTTGCAAAACCAAACGTTGCACGGAATAATGCAAATTTACCAAAATTATTTTTTGGAGCATTAATTAAAAATTCTGAAAATGAAAAATAATTTTCTTTCTTTAATTTAAATTTTGGATCATAAATTTTTCTAAATGATTTAAATGCAAGTATCCTTGAAATAAAAGCTAATGAAAAAAGAATAACAAAGCCATACATTGTCATATTTATTGATTTAAAATAATCAAGAAAAAATGAAGCTCCAATTGCTAAAATTGTCGATATAAATCCTAAAATCAATGTTCGTTTTGAAAAAAACTTTCCACGATATTTTTCTTCAACAATATCCCCCATCCATGAAAACCATGCAGGTAATTCAAGATGTGCCATTATTATAAAATATCCGAAACAGATCATAAACAACAAAGGTAGAATATTGACAATTATTTCAAAATGAAATAAAATAGCAATTAAAATAAGGGGCAGCCAAACAAGAGATTCTAAAAACATACTTGCTAAAATTATTTTTTTTCTCGAATATTTTTTAAGAAGTCGCGATCCGAAAGTTTGACTAATTGGACCAAGTAAACCTGCAACTGAACTAAGCATAGCAACAAGTGAACTGCTTGCGTTTAAAGCTATTGCGAACGGAGCAAGGTAATGATCACCAAACGAAATTTTCCCATGATTAAAAATACCCTCTCTAATTGAACTATCTCTCGCTTCTTTTTTTAATTCCTCTTCAGAAAGTTTTTTTATTTTAGGCTTCATCTCTTTTGTATATTAATAAAATTAGATATAAAAATGTGTTTATGTTGAATTCATTACTTTTTTATACCACTGATCCTTCTCATTTTCATGAAAAATAAATCAAATACAACAAATAAATTTTACGTAACAACGCCAATTTATTATCCAAATGACATACCACATATTGGACACGCGTACACAACCGTAATTGCAGATGTCTTGGCCAGATGGAACAAGTCTCAAGGGAAAGAAGTTTTTTTCTTGACAGGAACAGATGAGCATGGAAAAAAAATAGCAGAAGTTGCTGAAAAAAATAACAAGACACCAAAAGAATTTGTAGATGAATTAATACCTGAATATAAAGACGCATGGAGAAAATTAGGAATTGAATATGACAGATTTATCCGAACAACAGACAAGGATCATGAAGAGAATGTTAAAGAAGTTTTACAGAAAATTTTTGACAAAGATGAAATTTATTTAGGAGAATATGAGGGTTATTATTGTACAGATTGTGAAGCATATATGACTGAAAAAGATTTAGAAGATGGTTGTTGTCCAATTCATAAAAAGAAGGTTTCCAAATTGAAAGAATCAACATATTTTTTTAAACTTTCAAAATATCAAGAAAAATTATTAAAATTATATGAGGATAATCCCGAATTCATTTCACCAAAAAAAAGACGAAAAGAAATTATCAATAGAGTTAAAGAAGGATTGAAAGATTTAAGTATTTCTCGAACAGGTTTTGATTGGGGAATAGAGATACCATTTGATAAAAAACATGTTACGTATGTTTGGTTTGACGCATTGTTCAATTATCATTCGGGTTCAAAAGATTCGAAATTCTGGCCAGCAGATTTACACATTATCGGAAAAGACATTATTTGGTTCCACACAGTTTATTGGCCGGCAATGTTAATGGCAGCAGGAATCAGTTTACCAAAACAAATATTTGCCCATGGGTTTTGGACTTTCGGAAACGAAAAGATTTCAAAATCACGAGGAAAAGTAATCAATGTGGATGAATTAATATCTTTAACAAAAAACAAGGATTCTGTGAGATATTTTCTTTGTAGAGCTACGCCATTTGGCGACGACGGAGATTTTTCAGAGCAGGCTTTAATTGACAGGCACAATAACGAATTAGCAGACAAATTAGGAAATTTAGTTTCGCGTGTTTCTAGTTTAATTGAAAAAATTGGGATAGAGGAGACAAAGGTTGAACTTTTAGGTAAATTAGATGAATCAAAAATAAATAAATTAATGGAAAAATATGAACTTGATAAAGCTTTGAATGAAATTTTTGCATTTATTGATGCGTGTAATGAATATGTGCAAAATAAAAAACCATGGGAAACAAAAGACAATAAAATTTTGTATGAATTAAAAGAAAGCATTTTGAAAATTGCAGATTTGCTTTCAGCATTTATGCCAGAAAGTTCTGAAAAAATAAAAAAACAATTTGAAGCAAAAGAAATTAAAAAGGGTGAGGTCTTATTTAAGAAAGTAGAATGAAAACTGAAGCAACTTTTGACGACTGGGAAAAATTAGATTTACGAGTTGCACAAATTAAAAACGCTGAAGATATTGAAGGAGCGGACAAATTATACAAATTAACATTGGACGTTGGAGAATTGGGCGAGAGAATTATATGTGCAGGAATCAAAGAAAAATATTCAAAAGAGGATTTGATAAATAAAAAAATAGTTTTATTCGCAAATTTAAAACCACGAAAAATGAGAGGAATAGAATCACAAGGAATGCTTTTAGCTGCATCAAGCACAGATCATTCAAATGTAATTTTAATTTCACCTGAATCAGATATTGAAGTTGGAAGTTTGGTTGGATAACTCAATCACAATAATTCTTATAAACCTTTAAATTATAAATCTACATGGGAAGTATACATAGTAACTTAGGGCATCATAAAACATTTAGTAGCCCAAGATGTTATGAGGCATCTGATTTACCAAAAAGATTATCTGAAATTAGAAGAGCATTTGATTTAGAGAAAATATCAGGATTATATTTGTGCCCATTTGATAGAGCTTTTCAAGGGGAATTGAATAAGGATTTAGATCTCGAATTAAATGTCGATTTTTGTATGTATTTTGAATATCCAGATAAAATCAAAAGAACATTTGATAATATATTTGAAATAGATGGGAGTTGTTTAAGATTAGCAAAAATAAGACATGATTTAACGGATTTATTTGAAGGTAAATCTGAACATGAACTCTTATTAGAAGGGGCATATAGACCAATTATGTTAATGGGTGGAAATAGAAATGTAAAAATGCCTTATGGTTTAGAAATGCTGGGGGCAGATATGTCAGAGAATTTATACAGAGATTTAATAATTTCACCAATTAATCATGTTCTTAAAAAAGATGGATTAGAAATGAATGCAGACCCAAAAATACATATTGCATACGCAAGACCAACAGGAGAATATAGAGATGAATTTTTTGAAAGAAAGGGAAAATCTATAGAAATAAAAAATATAGAACAAGTGTCTAAAAGAAGCAGAATCACGCATGAGAGGTTTAAAGATTTTTCAAAAAAAGTAGAGATTTATATGAATCCGATATTTAATAAGTGATTATAGAAATTATTGAAAATAAAGAATTATCTAAACCCGTTCCCTAATTTCACCCTTAACTTTCTCAACAAATTCATCAACTCCAAAAGTCTGAACATCTTTTTCTCCACGTTGTTTTATCGCAACAATATTTTCCTCAGCTTCTTTATCACCAATTGTTAAAATATAAAACGCTTTCTCTATATACGCATTTCTAACTTTTTTCCCTATTTTATCGTCGCTAAAATCAGTCTCACATCTAATTTTATTTTGAATTAATTTGTTATTAATTTTTTTTGCGTAATTGTCGTTGTTTTGACTTGTTGTTACAATTTTAACTTGAATTGGAGATAGCCAAAGGGGCAAGCTTCCTTGAGTTTTTTCCAATATGTAAGACATAAGTCTTTCAGTTGCTCCAGTCGAAGATCTGTGAATTACCATTGGTTTTTTTTCCTTATTGTTTTTATCTAAATATGTTAAATTAAATTTATCAGGTAATGCAAAATCCATTTGAATTGTAATTAGTGTATCCTCTTTTCCATAAACGTCTTTGTATTGCAAATCTAATTTTGGTCCATAGAATGCTGCTTCGCCTTCTTTTTCAACATATTCAATTTTTAAATTATCTAAAATCTTTTTCATTGAATTTTGAGTTTTTTCCCATGCTTCTGGATTGTCAACATATTTATTATTTTCATTCTTTGGATCCCATTTTGAAAATTGATACCAACCTTCAATATCGAAAGTTTTAATTATATAATTTAGTAAATCCATTACGTTTTTGAATTCTTCTTCCATTTGTTCAGGTGTGCAAATTATATGTCCATCAGCCAACGTAAATTGCCTTAGACGTGTTAAGCCTCTAAGTTCACCCGATTGTTCATTTCTAAAAAGAGTTGCAACTTCTCCATATTTTTTTGGAAGATCTTTATAACTTCGAGGTTTTCTTTTGTATAAAACAAATTGAAAAGGACATGTCATTGGTCTCAATGCAAATTCTTCTTTCCCAACTTTCATTGTGAACATATCATCTTTATAATGTTGCCAATGTCCTGAAATTTTATACAAATCACTTTTAGCTAAAATTGGAGTCGAAGTATGTTCATAACCTCGTTTAATTTCCTCATCTGTTATAAATCTTTCAATCTCTCTTTTTATCGAAGCACCTTTTGGTGTCAACAGCGGCAAGCCTTGCCCAACAATTTCATTCACAATATATAAATCTAAATCTCTTCCTAGTTCAACATTACTTTTCAAATCATTTTTCCCACGAATAACCTGAACTTTATTTTTACTCATTATTTTCCAAAGTCTTGTCCTTTCTTTTTCATCTAATTCAGATTCTTCTTCATTTCCTTCTATTTTAAATTCACGACTTAATTCGCTCAAAGGATGACCTTTAACTTTCATTTCAAATTCTTTATAATATCCAAATGGAGCCTTAACAACATTAAAAGATTTCTTAAGAATTTTTTCAGCTCCTTCTAAAACATCCATTGCAGTTTGCGGAGATGCTAATTCTGATGACAAGTGTGCGTAAGGATACAAGACAATATTTTTAATATTTATTTGTTCCGCAATTTCTTTAATACTTTCAACAAGTTTTTCAACAACATTTTTTATGTTTGAATCACCTTTTTCAACAGCAGTCATTACAGCTAAAGCTTCTTTAACATGTTGTTCTTTTTTTTCAGCCTCTGAAAGTTCCCCAATATTTTTTATAGCTTTTTTCAAAGGTTTAAATTTGATATAATCTGTGTGAAGATTTAAGGTTTTCATAAATAAGTTAGACATATAGACTTTTTAAATTTATTTCGAATTCCTAAATCCAATAAAAATTTCAGTTAAATATAAAAAGACAAAAATACTATTAATCTATACTTTCAAGGAAATTATAATGGAAAATATTATTGCGGAAAAAATTAGTGCAGATCACTTACTTTATGTTAGCTTAAAGTATACTAAGACTTGTGATGTAATTTCAAATCTTTTAGTTCGATGGGCACGTTTAATGGAGGTCAGTATAGAAGAAATGTTAAAACATGCGGTTTCAAAAAAGAAATTAGCATCTATTCAATCAAGTCCTCTTGGAAAAATAGATCAAATAAAAAAAATATTCTCAAAGAATAAAGAATTTCTAAATACGATTGATGAATATATGATGTTCAGAAAAATCAAAGAATTAAAATGTGAAAGGATAGGTGAATTCAGAAAAAATGTAAATCTTAGAGTTACGTATCGAGGAGAAAAGGTAAATATTGACCTTGAAAAATTAAAAGAATACGCTGAAATGTTAGAAAACTTTATAAGTCTCACTAAACAATTTATTTCTAAATAAAAATTTATAAAATGAAGCAGATAATAGTAATCACATCTGGAAAAGGAGGCGTTGGAAAAACAACTACTGCAATTAATTTAGGAGCAGCTATGAATCATTTTGGAAGCGAAGTTCTTATAATTGATGGCAACTTATCAACACCAAACGTAGGGATTCATCTTGGTGCACCTGAAGTTCCAGTAAATTTAAATCATGTTTTACAAAAAAAAGCAAAAGCATTCGAGGCAATTTATGAACATGATTCAGGATTAAAAATTATGCCATCTTCTTTGTCTATAAGTGAACTTTCAAAAATCAAATTAGATAAATTAAAAGATTTTAGAGAAGATTTTTTAGAAAATGTTGATTTTGTAATTGTTGATGGTGCAGCAGGACTTGGTGAAGAGGCAAGATCAGTAATTGAAATGGCCGATGAATTAATAATTGTAACGAATCCAGAAATGCCTGCAATCACAGACGCACTCAAAACAATAAAATTAGCAGAAAGTTTAGGTAAGCAAGTTAGAGGTGTTATTATGACAAGAGTAAAAAAGAACAAAATTGAAATGCAGCCAGATGTTGTAAAAGAGATGTTAGAATCAGAAATTTTAGGAATGGTTCCAGAAGATATATCAGTTTCAGAATCATTAAGTGTAAAAGATGCAGTTGTTCATACACATCCAAAGACAAAGCCAGCACGAGCATATAAAGAAATTGCAGCAAAAATACTTGGAGTTGATTATGATTCAGAACAAGATAAAGAATCTTTATGGACAAGAATCTCTAGGGCTTTTGGTTTAAAATAATTCTTAAAAATCTAAAACTTTTTTTGCATCTTCTAATAATCTATTATTAAAACCCTCAACTGTTTCACCTTCCTGTTTTTCAACAGATATAGAATTCATTAATGCAGGAATTATTTTATTAAATTCAGAAGGATTTTCATTTGAATAAACTTTTATTGTTTCATCTTCAATATTTTCACCACTTTTTATTTTAAAATCTAAATTTGCATCTATATTGTTTAATCCATGTGTATTTTTTAATAAAAAAAATGCATTTTTCGAATCTACAAATTCTTGAATTTGCTGAAATTTTATATCTGACTGTTTACCTTTCTCCAATAATCCATAAATTCTTAATAAAACTATTTTATCATCCAGATCATATTTTTCAAGTTCTTTTATGATTTGAGATGTTCCTTCAAGTGCATTTGTCATTTGAACTTTTATGGGTAAAACATTTTTCACATTAATATCAATTCTAGAGAGTGGATTTCCAGAAGATGTATCCACAATATAAAATCCGCCAAATTTAAGATCCTCAAGCTCTTGAAAATTATTAGGAAAAACAGGTCCAGGATAAACAAAGTTTTTATATTTGAAATCAATATGTAAATGTCCCATGGCATAATAATCTGCAGGCGTCAAAAGATCAGCCTCTATAGCATCAATAGGCAAAGTTCCTTTAGCTTTATCTAGCGTTGTGTGAAGCATAAAAATTTTGAATAACCCGGGAGCTTCATTTAATTTAATTCGTCTCAATTCAGGTATTTCTAAACCTGATTTTTTACCAGGATAACCATAAATTGCAACGCCATTATGAATAACTGGATTTAGTAAAATAAAATCTGAAGTCTCTTCTAATTGACAAACATTTTTACAAAATCCAGCTTTTTCCAAAACGTCCAAAAATGTTTTTCCAGAAACTGAATAATCATGCGATCCAGCGACGATAAAGCAAGGAATATTTGATTCTTTTAATTTTTTAAATTCAGCAAATGTTTCTTTAAGAATTTCGATGGGAGGATACGCTGAATCAAAAAGATCTCCCGCAATCAATACAAAATCAAGTCTTGATTCAATGCATTTTTCAATTGTTTTTTGAAATGCCTTAAAATTCAAATCTTGCAAGGGCTTTTGTTTCCATCCTCCCAAGTGAACGTCTGCTAAATGTGCGAATCTTACCATATGTAAAAATCGAATTCAGAGTTTTTAAGGATAATTGTGATAGACTTGAGTAGCTCAGTTAACTTTATATAAAATTTTCACTCAATTCATATATGTCTTTAAAAATAATTTTAAGTTTAATTTTCATATTAATATCCATTACACTTCTTTCATTATACTGGTTCGTTCCAGCGCAATCACTTAAATTTTCGTCTGCACCAGATCATTCAAATTTTTATTTAGAAAATTCAACAAATCAAATACAATTTTATTCAAATTTGAGATATGCTGATTCAAAAATATCTTACAATATAGAAAATTGCACTCTTCAAAAAAGACAAGATATGAAAACAGCTTTTAAGATAATTTCCAATAAAACAATTTTACAATTTTATGAAACAGAGTTAAATCAAGAAATTTCTGTAACCTGTGAAGATAAGAATAAATTTAGTAAAGGATTATTTGTAGCAGGAGAAGGAGGTCCCACAAATATAACAAGAACAAATAAGTTTAATGTAATTTTTAATGGAAAGATTCTATTAATAAAAGATTCAAGGTGTTTTAATCCAAATGTGGCCATCCATGAACTTTTACACGCACTGGGATTTGATCATTCACAAAATCCAAATAACATAATGTATAATATTAGTGATTGCGATCAGACAATAGGAAATGAAATAATTGAAACATTAAATGAATTATACAAAGTACCAAGTTATGCAGACCTAGCAATTGAAAATGTTTCAGCCGTAACAACTGGGAAATATTTAGACGCGAATATTAGCATAAGAAACCATGGATTAAAAATATCCGGAAAATCAATATTAATGATTTACGCAGACAATGAGTTGATTGATGAGTTTGAAGTAGAGCCATTAAAAATAGGCTATGGAAGCAAGGTTGAATTAAAAAATATAAGACTCTCTAAGAAAAATATACATAGCTTGAATTTTTCTATTTCAACAAATTTCAAAGAGCTAGATAAATTAAATAATAATAAAATATTATCAATCGAGATCTAGTTCGTCAATTGAACTATCAAATTCATCTGCATCTTCAATGTGTTCATCCTCTTTTACCATTGTAATTGACTTCAAAAGATAAATATTCTTTTTAAGTATTTCGGAACTCGAAAGATTATTTTAAAAGATATATTTTGTAACATATAGATAACTATTAAAATAAAGTTTTATAAATTATAATATGAAAATATTAAATCCGTTGTATTTTTTCTTAAAGGCAGTGTGGATTCTTTTAGGAGTATTAATTTTATCAGCGATAATAGTTGTGATTTCTGCATATAAAATGATAGAAAATCCTGTAGAAATAATCGCATATATGTTTCCACTTTTTTTGGCTGTGGGATTTTTTATAATATATTTATTTATTACGTTAATATATTTTATCGTTAAATATTTTAAAAATAAAAAACGAAAGAAATTAAAAAAATAAAATGTTGCAATTGAAAATTTTAAACCAAAGTGAAACAAATGAAATTTTAAATAAATTGAATGAACAATTTGGAATTTTAAAAATCCCAGGAATATTAATTCGTAGAGGGAAAGAAAGAATTTTTTTATTTCAAGGGGATCTGAGTGAATCTGAAATAATTAAAATTGAAAGAACAATTCCAATAGAAAGAATTGGAGTTTATTTTGCAAAAAAATATGATGACGGAGTTAGATTAAGTATAGAAGGGGTTCAAATTTTAAAAGATCAAATAACAAAAAAAGTTTTTGAATTAAATAAAGAACAAGCTGAACAATGGATGCAGGGACAAGAGATAAATGTAGATATGGAAGAAAGAGGATATATAATCATGAAACACAAAAATGAATTTTTAGGATGCGGAAAAGCATCGGCTTTAAAAATTGGAAACTTTATTCCTAAAAATAGAAGATTAAAAATTAAGAGTTAAATTAATTACGATTATAATTTTTAGCAGGATTTATTACACGGGATATTTTTCTTGCATAATTAACTTTTTCATTTTCATATCCATTTGATCCTTGAGAATATTTTTCAATTTTTAGATCATATTTTTTAGATTTCTTTAATGCTTTTTCTAATTTTGACATAAATATTTATTCAACAGAAGTATATTTAAAGATTATTGTGATGAAATATATATGAATGATAAAAAAATAATAAAAGCAGGAAAAATTGCGAGCGATGTAAAAAAATACATAAAACCTTTGATAAAAAAAGGAACACCACTTTTGGAAATTGCAAATAAGATCGATGATAAAATTATTGAATTAGGCGGAAAAGCAGCTTTTCCTGTAAATTTAAGCATAGATGAAATTGCAGCACATTACACACCATCACATGACGATGAAACATTGGCATCAGGAATTTTAAAAGTTGATTTAGGTGTTCATATTGATGGATGGACAGCAGATACAGCATTTTCAATGGATTTAGAGGACGATCTAGAAAATAAAAAATTAATAGAGACATCACAACAAGCTCTAGATAATGCAATTAAAAATTTAAATACAAAAACATTGTTAATGGAAACTGGAAAAATTATTCAAGATACAATAGAGAAAAATAATTTTTCTTCAATCGTAAATTTATCGGGACATTCAATGGATAAATTTGAATTACATTCTGGAAAAACAATACCAAATTATGACAATAAAAATACAGATGAATTCGGAGAAGGGCTTTTTGCAATTGAACCTTTTGCGACAAATGGAAATGGAAAAGTAAGAGATGGAAAACCTTCAGGAATTTATGTTTTAATAGATCCAAAAAACGTAAGAAGCCCGATAGCTAGAGAAATCCTTCATTATGTTTTAGATGAATACCAAACGCTCCCATTTTGTTCAAGATGGCTTGTAAAAAAATTTGGAGTAAAAGCATTATTTGGATTAAAACAATTAGAAGAAAATGGAAATTTTCATCAATATCCACAATTGATTGAAACAGGAAATGGAAAAGTTTCACAAGCTGAAAATTCAATTTTAATTAATAAGGATAAAATTTTAGTAACGACAGATCAATCCTGATTAAATTCTTTCAATTTTTTAGCATAAATTGCCTGTTCAGAAGTATTCATTCCAATAATTTTTATAATTTCAGAATCATCCAATGTTTTTTTCCGAACCGAGATTTCAGCAACACTTGAGCCACACCCATGACAATTACACATACTAATAAAATTTTCATCAATGGGATAGTTTAATCCATTCCCAAGAGGTGCGCCTTTTTGATGTTCTGGAAATACTTGTTTTCCAATATGTCTAAAATAATGTGTATTATCACATGTCGGACAAATTCCATACATAGGTTCTAATTTTTTATCCATTTTATTTTCCAATTTCATCACCAAGCATTTCATACAATTGTTTATCACATTCATCGGAATATTTCTTTCCGCAAGGTTCACAATGTCCATGACTAACATTTTTTACATAAGATTTAATGTCTTCATATCTTTCATCAGTTTTATCAATCCAGAAATCAGCTCCAAAAACTTTAATACTTTCACATGTCATACATTGAGTTATTTTTTTTAAACTAGTTGTCATTTTTATTTATTTCCCCTTGACGTTTTTCAAATAAATTAACAATTTGTGAAAGTTGATTTTTTTCTAATTTCGAAGGTAAGCAGCAAACTGCACCAGATTTTCTAACTTTTTCATAAAGCCCAGTTTGATTATCTGTCGTTATAGCAGTTGGAACTCTATTTTTCAGAGCAGCAAGAATGCTCATTCCGTCATTATCTCTAGTGTTTGTAATAACTCCTAGTAGATATTCTAAGTTGGGCTCTACTTCATTGTAGAGATCTATTCCAGTTGGAAAACTTTTTACACTAATGCCGTTCTCCATAAGGTACCCCTGGTATTCTCTACCTTTAGAAGTATCTCCTAAAACATATATTAAATTTTTTTTATTTATCATTTTTCAAGTTATCTAAAATATTTTTTTATTTATAAAACTATCTATTTACTTTTAGATTTTTTTTTAATTTCCTTTTTGATTTCAAGAGGTTTTCCAAGTTGCTTAGAAATTTCTTTTATTGAATAATCAAAATCTTTTTTATCAATTATTAATTTATCTACCTTTTCAAGTTTTGAAACTTTTTTAATAGCACGTATTCCAGCATTTCTACATATAACTTCAATATCCGCACCTGTAAAACCCTTCGTCATTTTAGCATAATCTAAAATATTAATTTTTTTATCTAAAGGCATATTTCGCGTATGAACTTCAAATATTTTTTCACGAGCATCTTTATTCGGAATTTCTAATTCGACAATTGAATCAATTCTTCCTGGGCGCAACAATGCAGTATCTATCAAATCTTTCCGATTTGTTGCAGCCATAATAATAACTTTTTCCAATTCTTCAACACCGTCCAATTCAGTCAAAAGCTGATTAACAACTTTTTCAGTTGAGTCATTCATAGAAGAACCTCTTGCTTTTGAAATACTATCAAACTCATCAAAGAAAATAATACATGGTGCAACTTGCCTAGCTTTCTTGAAAATTTCTCTAACATGTTTTTCAGATTCTCCAACCCATTTACTAACCAATTCAGGACCTTTGATTGAAATAAAATTAGCTTTCGATTCCGTTGCAACAGCTTTCGCTAATAAAGTTTTACCTGTTCCAGATGTTCCAGAAAGTAAAATACCTTTAGATGGTTTTATACCAGCTTGAACAAATAACTCAGGTCTTTTCAGGGGCAATTCAACTAATTCTTTTAATTTGTCTTTTGCATTTTCTAATCCACCAATCTGATCCCATTTAACATGAGGCTTGTTAATTAAAACTTCTCGCATTGCCGAAGGTTCAACACTTTTCAATGCATCAAGAAAATGTTCCCTTGTAACTTTTATTTGATTAATTAATTCTTTCTTTTCAGCATTAACTTTTTTAATTTCTTCGTCATCCATATCAGATTCAGAAAATCGAATCAAGGATTTGTAAAAAGGTTTAACAGCTCTAAGTGCAGCTTCTTTACATAAAACTTCTAAGTCTGCCCCCGTATAGCCCATTGTATTTTCAGAAAGTTCATCTAATAACAACTCTCTATTTTCTAAAGGCATATTTCTTGAATGAATTTGTAAGATTTCCCGTCTTCCTTCTTCTGCTGGTGGATTAATTTTTAATTCACGATCAAATCTCCCAGGTCTACGTAAAGCTTCATCAAGATCGTCTGGACGATTAGTAGCAGCCATAACAACAACCTGCCCTCTTGACTTCAAGCCATCCATTAAAGTTAATAATTGCGTAACAACTCTTCTTTCAGCTTGATCATTACTTTCACCACGCTTCGGAGCGATAGCGTCAATCTCATCAATAAAAACAATTGCTGGTGTATTCTTTTCAGCTTCTTCGAATTTAGCTCTTAAATTTTCCTCAGACCCACCATGATATTTTGACATAATTTCAGGACCTGCAATTGAAACAAATTTCGCATCTGTCTCTGTTGCAACAGCTTTCGCCAATAAAGTTTTACCTGTTCCGGGAGGACCTGTTAATAAAACACCTTTAGGTGCACTAACCCCTAATTTCTGAAAGATGTCTGGATGTTTCATTGGAAATTCAACCATCTCTCTAATTTTTTCAATCTCATCTTGCAACCCACCAATATCTTCATAGTAAATATTCACACCCGAACCTTCACCAACTTCACTTGAAATTTCTATTTTTGTATTTTTATCTATAAAACCAAATTTACTTTTTTTAGGTAAAGAGCTAACAATTGAATATGACAATTTTCCAACATTTGTAGGAACTGCAATTTTTTGACCAACAGAAACTGGCGAATTTATTAAAAGTGGTTTAAATCTTCCAGCTTTTTTTAATTGATCATTAAAACTTTTTAATTGATCATTGCTATAATCTTCATTCGCCAAAATGGAAAGTGTTACTGATTTTAGTTTTGGAATATTTTCTATTTTTGAAACCGAAACCTTCTCGCCAACAGATACACCAAGAACAGATCTTGCCTCACCTGTTAAACCAATTTTTTGAGAAAATGAATCATTTACTCGAATAACTCTAAAGTAAAGTTCTTTGTCGGATTCCAGCTTAACAATATCACCCGATATTAAATTTAATCTTTCCATATCCTCACTTGAAAGCGTCACAAAGTTTTTATCCTGATACCTTCTATCTGCTTCCATAATTTCTAAAATTCTTTTCTTCATTTTGTAAATTTAACCTCCAATACCCCATTATTAAATGTCCAATCAAATTTTTTTGTTTTAATTGATTTAGGGATTATGTAACTATGAACTTTATCAGAACTAACAATTTTTAAAATTTTATTTTTACCATGTCCTTGAATATTTTCCTCATTTATTTTGACCTCAACTTTTTCAAGTTCAGGAAGATCAATTACGAAATATGTATTTTCCCCAGATTGAATAAAATTATTTCCTAAATTGTTTTCAGAGTATCTATTCGGATTTACATTACCCGCTTGATTCGTTCTGTTTTGTCCAAGAAATCCTTCGAAAAAATCATCGAAAGGATCATCATTAAAAAATCCCATTTTCTTTCCTATTTGAATTTAATTTTTTCATTTTATAAATTTATCCTAAATAACTATTTTTTTCAGCAGGCATAGCAGACTTTGCCGATTTAAGATAGTTCTCTTCTATTTTTTTGTAAGTGTCGATAGTCGACCCTGTAACACTTGGACTAACTTTCTTCAAAGCCTCATCAAAATGTTTTTTTTCTACTTTATCTGAATCAATAGATTCTCTTAATGAAATCATTGCAGCCTCTCTAACCAAAGCTTCAATGTCTGCACCTGTAAAACCTTTTGTTTTTTTTGCCATTTCAATTAAGATCTTTTCTTTATTTTTTATTGGCGTGTTTTCAGTATGAATTTTCAAAATCATTTTTCTACCTTCTTCTTTTGGTGCGTTAACCAATAAAACCTTATCAAATCTTCCAGGTCTCAATAGTGCGGCGTCTAACATGTCGGGTCTATTTGTAGCACCTATAATTAAAATATCATTCAAATCTTCAAGTCCATCCATTTCTGCTAAGAGTTGATTTAAAACACGTTCTGTAACTTTATTACCATGATCCGCTCCACGTTTTCCAGCTAATGAATCAATCTCATCGAAGAAAATAATACATGGTGAAACTTGTCTCGCTTTTTCAAAAATTTTTCTCATACCTTCTTCTGATTTTCCAACCCACATACTCAACAATTCCGGACCTTTAACTTGAATAAAATTAGCTTCAGATTCTTTTGCAACTGCTTTCGCCAATAAAGTTTTACCTGTCCCAGGAGGACCATATAATAAAATTCCTCTTGACGGACGAATTCCCATTCTTGTAAAACTTTCTGGATATTTCATTGGCCATTCAACAGCTTCTTTTAAATCTCTTTTAATCTCATTTAGCCCACCAACATCCGTCCATTTTATATTCGGAGTTTCAACTAAAACTTCTCGCATAGCAGATGGTCTAACAATTTTTAGGGCATCCATAAAATCCTTATGTCTGATAATTAATTTTTCCAAAACTTCAGGGGATATTTGTTCCTCTCCGTCCATTTTCATTTGAGGTAAATATTTTCTTAAAACATTCATTGCAGCTTCTTTCGCCAATGATTCCAAATCTGCTCCAACAAAACCATGTGTCAAAGAAGCCAGTTCATCAAGTTTAACATTTTTCAACGGCATACCTCGTGTGTGAATTTTTAAAATCTGCAACCTTCCTTTTTTATCAGGAACTCCAACTTCAATTTCACGATCAAATCTTCCAGGACGTCTCAATGCTGGATCGATAGCATTAACACGATTTGTTGCACCTATTACAATAACTTTTCCACGAGACTTTAAACCATCCATCATTGTAAGAAGTTGAGAAACAACTCTTCGCTCAACTTCACCATGCACATCTTCTCGTTTCGGAGCAATAGCATCTATTTCATCTATAAAAATAATTGAAGGTGAATTTTTTTCAGCATCATCAAAAATTTGTCTAATCTTTTTTTCAGATTCACCATAAAATTTAGAAATAATTTCTGGACCATTTAATAAAACAAAATTTGAATCGCTTTCGTTTGCAACTGCTTTCGCCAATAAAGTTTTACCTGTCCCAGGAGGACCATGTAATAAAACACCCTTTGGGGAATCGATTCCTAATTTTTGAAAAATTTCAGGATGCTTTATTGGAATTTCAACCATTTCTCTGATTTTTTTTATTTCTTCTTGAAGTCCACCAATATCTTCATAATTAATTTCTGGAATTGTTTCATCGGTCATATCAATAGCTTTTGAATTTAAAACAAGTTGAGTATTCTCAGTTATAATAACAGGTGAAGTAGGTGTTGTATTAACGACTAAAAATTTTATTTGAGCTATATTTCCTCCTAGTTGACCAAATAAGTTTTCCATTGGAGAACCTTTTAAATCCTCTCCAAAGAATTCAGACATTAAATCTTTTCGTTTATGAACCCCACCTAAAACAACTAAATCTCCTTTTAATGTTGCACGTCCCAATAAACCTTTTTTGATTTGTTCAGGATCGCCTTGGACCATTATGCCTTTTTGTGCGGGTGCAATAGTTACTTTTTTTGCTTCTTTTACATTTGCTCTTGAAACATTTACAAGATCACCAATACCAGATTTTGAATTTCTTCTAAGAATACCATCAATACGAATTATTCCCTCACCTACGTCAGCAGGATATGCACGATCAACGATTGCAACAGTTTCACGACTTCCTTTAATTAAAATTATATCCCCTCTACGAACTTCTAATTGTCTCATTAATTCTGAATCAATTCTCGCAATACCTTTGTAAGCATCATCTTGATGCGCCTCTACAACACTTAGTTTTATTTCTTTATTTTTCATTAATAATCAAAGCTTAAGCTTATCCTCCCCGTCTCTTCAAAACAAAGTTTTACCATATCGTCCAACATTTTTTCCTGCGCTCGCATAAATGAAACAATTTCTTTCGGAATTGAAACCGCATAACTATTTCCAACAAGTCGCATCTTTACTTTAAATTCTTTATTTTTTAAATCTAAGTATTTTTTATATTCTTGTTCATCAGCTGGATGAATTATTTTTGATTTACATTCGGGACAAACAATTAATCTTAATTTAAATCCATTCCGTACAAATTCGCCTTTCTGCATTTTTGTATCACATTTCTTACATAAGATTGTATTGTCAAATATATCTGCCATGTGTATACTTGATGTATACACTATTTAAATATTTCGATTTTACAATACACAACAACTTTAAAAATAAAATTAACTAATCTTTATAGGGTGAATATGAAAAAGGGAAAAATAAATTTAATTATTTCGTTAATTATAGGAATTGGAATTTTATCATTTATAATTTTTTATTTTGGAACAGAATCTTTAGAATTACTTTACAATAATCTTCAACCAATTTATCTTATACCTTTCATATTTTTAACATTTTTAACATATATGACAAATGCATTAAGGCTAAAAATAGTTTTAAAGGCACATGGTAAAATTGTAAACTTTTGGAGCTTACTTAAACAAAATATAGCAGGATTCGCTGTATCATACGTAACACCATCTGTTCGTGTCGGTGGAGAACCTTTAAAACTTTATATGATGTATAAAGAAAACAAAGTAGGTTTAAAGACAGGTAGTTCAGCTTTAATTTTAGATAAGTTTTTAGAATTTTTAGGAAGTGCACTTTTCGCAACAGCAGGTTTTGTTGTTTTATTTTTCGTCCCAGGAATACCATTAGGATTGAAATTATTTTTCGCATTTGTAATTTTTTTCTGTTCGTCAATTCTTTTTGTCATTTGGTATTTAACAATAAAAGAGAAGGGATCGTTCTCAAAACTTTTTAATCTTTTTAGATTCTATAAAATAAATAAATTAAAAAATTTCGCAACCACAATTGAAGAAATAGAAGATAAAATGCGAATTTTTTTCGTTAAACATAAGCCTGAATTTTTATGGGGAACTGCAACATATATCTTATATGGATTTTTGACAATTTTAGAATTTAAATTTTTGCTAATGGCTCTAGGTGTTAATGCATCTTTTATTCAAGTTATTGTAATCGTCGTTGTCTGGGGAATAGTCAATTTTTTACCAATACCTGGAGGATTAGGACTTCATGAAGCAAGTCAATCAGGATTATTTGTATTTTTTGCAGGCTCAGGAGGGGTAGGATTAGTTTTTAGTTTAATGATGAGATTTTTAAATTTAATAATAATTGGAATCGGTTTTACAATAATTTCTCATTTCGGCGGAAGAGAAATTATGAAAAAGATAAAGTCGAAATAATTAAAAACTCATTTGATCTTTTTCTAGGATGGAAATTAAAAAATATTTGAATAAATTCTGGGATATTGTTTGGAGAGATGACTCATTTAAAGGTTGGATAATTTCATTAATTTTCATTTTCATTTTTATAAAATTTATTTTTTTCCCAGGTTTAAGTTTTATAACTGGAACATCTTTACCTCTTGCAATTGTTGAATCATGCAGTATGTATCATGATGGAAATATTTTTTCAAATTATGAAAAATGGTGGGACAGGCACGATTCAAAATATTCTTTATTTTCATTTGATAGATATGATTTTGAAAAATTTGATTTTTTAAGAGGAATGAATAAAGGAGATATTTTATTTATTGTAGGGGCAGAAGCAGATAGATTAAAAGAAGGGGATGTTGTTATATTTTTGGCGAATCGAAAAAATCCAATTATACATAGAATTGTAAAAATTAAAGAAAAAGATGGTGAAAGAATATTTTCAACAATAGGTGATAATAATAATGGACAATTGAGCTTTGAGAAAGAAATTAAAGCTGATCAAATTGTTGGAAAAGCCGTATTTAAGATAGCCCCATATATAGGATGGATGAAATTAATTTTCTACGAAGCATCAAGATCAAGCTCTGAACGAGGATTTTGCGAAGAAAGCTAATTAGAAACTTTTATAAAAAGCTTTTACTAGAAAAAATAATGGAATTTTGTCCCAAATGTGGAGCTATGCTTACACAAAAAGGAAAAAGTATGCAATGTCTAAGATGTAGTTATTCAACAAAAGGAAAAATAGATTTAAATATTTCTGAAAAAATTGAAGATTCTAAACCTGTTGCCGTTGTTTCCAAAAAAACAGCTGGTACATTACCAATAGTTGGAGAGAAATGTAAAGAGTGTGGAAACTTAAAAGCATATTTTTGGACAGTCCAAACACGTTCAGGCGATGAGGCTGAAACGAAATTTTTTAGATGTACGAAATGTGATTACACATGGAGAAGTTACAGGTAATATGTGTTACATAGAAGCTGTGATTTATTATTTATTTTTAATTGATAGTGTTGGTGCAAATATTGTTGCATGGTTTTTTCCAAAATGGTTTAAGAAAAAATTTAAAAGATTTTCAAAACATCTCCCTATAGCAAGGGGTTGGGCATTTATTTATTTAGCATTAGTTTTTTGGATTGGAGCAAGTTTGTATAGATTGGGAATTTTTACTTGTTAGAAATAATTCAAAAGATTTATAATTTATTATTATTTTTATTATAGATCTTTGGAGAAAAAATTACTAAAAAATATCTTTTAAGATAATGAAGACTATTTGAATAGTTTTGGGATTATTGACTTTAGGGTTATTTGCATATTTTATATTTGTTAGATGATGGGAAGATTTATAAGTAAATTTCAGTTTTAAATTTTATAATCTTTAATATATTAAAGATAAGCCCCTATAGTACAGAGGCCAAGTATGCTGCCCTTTCAAGGCAGTGACCCGAGTTCGAATCTCGGTGGGGGCGGACTACTTTTTAACTTCTCACAATGTTCTCTGTCTACCAAAGTTCGGACATTTCGATTTAAACTCACACCATCCACATAAAACAGATTTACACGCAGAAAATTCTTTTGTAACTTCAATTTTATCTATCAAGCTTATTATATCTCTTTTTAATTGTTCTAATTGTTCAAGTGTCCTCTCCGACGTTATCCTTCTATTGTGAGCCAAATAATGCCAAACGAGCAATGTATCACTTGTATTAAATAAATCATTTACAGCGATAGAATAAAGCGCCAATTGTCTATCTGAAGCAACCTTATCAGGACGAGGTAAGCTATTCGCAGTCTTATAATCATGAACTTCATATTTCCCTGTTTCTTTATTAAAAACAAGTCGATCAATAAAACCCTGAATCATATATTTTCCAGTTCCATCAAGATCTAAAACAATTTTTCTTTCCAGTTCTAATGTTCCATCATCAAACGGCTTGTGTTTTAAATAATAATCTAAAAGAAACTTAACACCTTTATTAAAATAATCTTGAACTGTAAAATCTCTTTTAACTACCAAAATATCTTCACTATAAAGTTCATGCCATTTATTTGCATAATATGTAATAATTTCATCAACCGAATGAATAACTCCATTTTTCTTATCGATATACATCCATTCTAATGTATCGTGAACAACACTACCAAGATGCGCCTCGATACTTGTTTTAAAATCAGGCTTAATTCTATCGATATATCTAAGCTTAAACTTAAACGGACATTGTTCAAATGTACTCAATCTAGAATGTGAATAAACCACCATAACTTTAAACAAAACTCAATCAGCTTATAAAATTTGCGAACTATCTAAGAGTGAATTATTTAACGCCTATTGGCACAAATTAAATAACGAGTTTTTTCTAATTTAAGATTTCTAACACCTTTCCCAATATGAGATGGAAGATTCATTTTTTCTAATTTAGAAATTGTTTTTCCCATGTCTTTACAAATACTAAAAAGTTTAGATTCAGAAATATTTTTCCTTTCGGTAAAATATTGAGAATAAAGTTTAATAGATTCATCATCCCCCTTGAAATTGCCAGCACACACTTCTTTAAGTTGAATTTTTGCTAAATAAATTTTAGATTGATAAACTGTTAATTTAACATTTTGTTCTAATAATTTATGATACAGATCAATCATCTTTTCAGATTCAGCACTAAGTCCAACAGGAACTTCTTGAACAAACCAGTTTTTAATTAATTCTGTCATTTAGCCAAACTCCTTTTTTATTTTAGATCTTAATATTTGAGCTTTGTTTATAGTTAATCTTGTTTTATCATTAAGTATATATTTACCTAATATATCCATGGTCAATCTTATCTCTTTTGTTTGATTATGAAAATCCAGAGTAATTTTTTTATACAAATCAAGATATGAATCAAAAAGCTCTTCTTTTTTACTATATGTTTCGCATCCTAATTTATCCCCCATAAACATTTTATCAAAATCAGAAAATATTTTTACTTGTTTTTCTAATTTCGATATTTGAATAAATAATTTCCCATTTAATTCTTCTGCTTCCTTGGATTTTTCTTCAAAATAATTATAAGTTAAATTTTGACATGTCATTTAATATAATTCCAAATCCTCGCATTGTTTTTCAATCAAAGCAGTCATATTTTTTTTAATTATTTTAACATCTTCAGAAATTCGAAATGATAAACTTTTTTTCTCCAAATTATTTATAGTATTCCTAATATTAACCATTTTTTCATAAAAATTATTCATAAAAATATTGTACTGATTAAGATATGAATCAAAAAGCATTTCATTATTTCCATACTCAGAACATCCCAATTGTTCAGAATTTATTTCATGATGAGAATCTTTATATGCTACAAATTTTTCAATTAATGAAATAGTATCAATCTGTTGTTTTTTTAAATTTCTATACAATTTTTCAATTTTATTTGTCATACAAAATCCAACAATTAACCTTATTTAAAGCTTTCTATCTGTAACCATTTCATAGATACTACAATACAATTCCAGATCCAACAAGTCTCCAATGTCCATCAAGGTTACGAGCAATACCAACATTATTTCCAGATAATGAGACAACAGGCATATTCAAATGCAAATCCATTTCACCATCTTTTATTTTTTTTATTGTTCCAACTGTTATTGTTGTATTAACACTTAGCATTAACATATCCCCAACAGTAAATTGTTTAGACTCCTGATTATCTTTAGATCCTAAAACTTTCTCGAACAGTTCTGCTTTCAATTTGATCTCATGTGTTATCTCGGGCAAAATACCAGCTTTAGAAACTAAGCATCCTGTCAATGAATCTGTTTTTGTTAAATATGGATCAAGATTAGTTTCAATCGATAAACTCGCACCAGGTAATGCTTCTTCAACTTTTCCATCACCCTTAAACATTGCAAGAATTTTCGTTTTCAATGTTTCATATACATATTGATTATTTTTTTTAAAACTTAAACCTGGCTTAATTTCAATTTCATCCCCAACTTTCAAAACACCTTTTTTTAAAATTCCACCAAGGACCCCACCTTTCAAATTATCAATTTTTGTTCCAGGCTTATTGATATCAAAGCTTCGTGCAACCAAAAAAATAGGATCCGATTTTTCATCTTTTTTTGGAAGTTCAATTTCATCCAATGCTTCAAAAATTTTTTCAATATTAATTCCTTGTTGTGCTGAAATTGGAATCACAGGAGAATTTTCAGCCGAACTTCCTTTTACAAATTCTTTAATTATTTTGTAATTTTCAGCCGCCTTTTCTTTTGAAACTAAATCAATTTTATTTTGAACAATAATAATATTCTTAACATTTTTTGCTTGCAATGCCATAAAATGCTCTCTCGTTTGTGGTTGAATCCCTTCATTTGCAGCGACAACTAAAATCGCAGCATCAATAATAGCAGCACCTGAAAGCATTGTAGCCATCAACATTTCATGTCCGGGAGCATCTATAAAACTTATGTATTTTATTTTCTCACCCTTTCCTTCATTGTTAAATTTACCACCATTTTTTGAAATAATTGTATTAGCATACCCGAGCTTAATAGTAATCCCACGCTTTAATTCTTCTGAGTGTGTATCTGTAAACTTTCCAGTAAGACGATTTAATAACGTTGTTTTCCCATGATCTATATGTCCAACAACACCAACATTTAATTCAGGTAATTCTTTCATATTGTATTATAAAAGATATGATTTATAATGCTTTTGATTCATAAATTATCTAAATACTTATAAATAAAATTTTTCTTTTAATCTAATGAAGAACAAAAGTTCATCATCAGAAAAAAATGAAGGATGGAGTTCATTAGGTGGCTTTTTTACTTTTTTAAATATGGATAGATTATCATATATGAAAAAGATATGCAGAAATAGAGAGCCAATCCCAATTGAGTACAGGTATCATCATAGTGGAAATGGATTTATTGATTCTAAAATTTGCAATGCATACATTCCCAGTAACGCCGAAAAAGTATTTTTTTACAATGAGAAAGTTATGTTATTTTAAAAAATCACAATTTTCCATAAAAACTTTCAGAATTACCTTCGCCAATTTTTAACAAACATTTACAGCATGTATACTGTCCATCAAATAAAACATATGACTTGTATTCAACAGATTTTTTGCAGCTTGCACATTCAACGTCAAAAGACATTTCATCAATAACTTTCAACTCAATATCTAAAGTTTTCGACTGAATTTTTCGGGATACCATTTTCTTTCAAAAATAGAATTAAGACTTTAAATAAATTTAGATACAAAATAATTACTTAATTACAAGAATGTAAGGTTCTGCTATATCAACTTGTTTTGCAAGTTCATTCATTTTTACTTCTTTTGCGATATAATTTTTATATTCTTCTTCGCAACCATAATTAACGGCCAAGGCTGAAATGATTATTTCAGTACCAATTAGAGCAATTAATCCTGCTTTTTTCATTTTAGACATTTTTGTATCTTGACTTTTATATTCATTTACCATATATAATTAATAATTTTAAACTATTTAAATCTTTCGCTTGTAATCATTACAAAAAAGTAACACTATTCTTTTTTATCAACTTTTGGTTGACATTGATCTGGGAAAATATCACATAATTTTTTAGTCCCTTCTTTTAAAACTTTCAAATTAATTTGACTAGCCTCTTCAGAAATAACCTTACCTCTAACTGTTTTTCTTAATCTAAGTCCTCTCGGCTTATTACGTCCAATTTTCTTTTTACCTTCTCTTCTAGGCTTTTTCTTCATTCCTTTACCGTATGTTAATAGTAATCTTTTTCTTTGATTGCCTTCAACTTCTTCCATTAATGTAAATCCAGCCTTATCACTAGCACCTGCAATTTCAAACTCATAACCTTCAAAATCAGGAGAAACTAAAATACCTTCAACTTTATCTTTAAGCGACTTATCTACCAAACCTTCTGATTCTAATTCTAAATGATACGTCTTCCCTGACTTCTCTGAAACATTAATTTTAAATGTCATAAAGAATTATATTAAAGTTGACTTAAAAAGCTTTTGATATGATTAATTTGAAATTATTTTAAACAATTCTTACAAGGAGTAAATCCTTTTCGTGTAAAATAAAATTCAGTATTTCCACAAACCTTATTTTTTCGTTTAATCATTCCTCTAAATCTACATGATCTTTTATGATACATTTTTGTTTCATTTGATCCAATAAAGTTATATTTAGGAATATTCAACTTTTTCTTCGGTTTTTCTACATAAATTTTCTTTTCAACTGGAACTTTCACATAAACCTTTTTCTCAACAGGTCTATCCACAACATGAACAACCGGATTATCAATAGTTACATATTCTCGCTCAATTTGTGGAACAATATGCATTATTTGTTTTTCAACTTCAACAATATCTGTAATTTCTTTTTCTTTTACAACTTGTCTATCTACAACCAAAAACGCTGTAATGGTATAACATGTCGTTAAAATCCAACTCATAACCAAATTATGAACAAGATCGAACTGAAGCACCATACTGATTAAGAGTGATAATGTTAACGTTAGACAACCCAAAAGAATCGCAATTAAAAGCGAACCTCTTCTATAAATTATTTTTTCATTTATTGTTTTCATATATACTCTAGAGAATTAAACTATTTAAACCTTTCTGTTTGTTACTCTTTTACAAAAGTAACAATATTACTTTAGTCTAAGATAATTTTTAATTTTATTAATTTTTTCCTTTTTGAAATTTCTAGATAGATCAATACATGCTCTACTTTTTGCAACATAGCCACCATTTTTTGTTTCATTGATTTTAATATTTGAAACAGAAAGATTTTTGATACTTCTTTCAACATTGCCTCTTTTTTCAAAATCTTTCAAAAAATTATAAAATTCAATTCTTGCTCGACCAGACAAATCTTTAATTGCCCTTTGTTGACTAGAGTATTTTCTAGACGATGCATCATAACACAATTTTTCCCCTTCAATTGTTGGATTTTCCAATTTGCCATCAGTTGTATCAATTTCTTTTCCATAAGCAGCATAACAATTAATAGAACCAAGCGTGATAGCCAAAGGCAAACCTAAAGTACAAACCCCTTTGATCACAGTCCTCTTCAAGCTTTCGTTAAATTTATTTCTTATTGTTTTCATTTTCTAATTCCTAAATATTTTAATTTATGATTTTTCATTTCCATTTTACTCAATCTTCCATTTTTATCAGTATCTGCTTCATTGAAACCTCTTTTAAAGTCATATTTATTTTTTGACTTTGAAGATCCATTAAGATAATCCCTTAAACCAATTTCACAATTTTTATCGGGATTAAATCGTGGATGAATTTTACATTTATATTGGCTTAAGATATTAGAATCCATTTTTTTAGGTATCAAATATCCATCATTATCTGTATCATGCATTTTAAACTGATCTTCATATTTTTTAACAATATCAATTCCTTGAGATTTAAGTTTTTCAATTTCTTGCTTTACTTTCTCCGGCTTATAGAGAAAAAATTTTAAATTTAATTTAGTATCTACATATTCTTTCATTGTAATTTTACAATCTCCATCAAGATCATAGGGCGATCTAACATCACATTTATTCTCATCAGCCAAAACATTTCCAGCCAACCCAATCAGTCCAATAACTCCGAACCCTGTTTTTAGGGCAACTTGTTTTAATTTATTTCTTATTGTTTTCATTTTCTCTTTATCTCTAAATTTATCTTTCTTTTTTCTAAATATCTCCTACTGTCCTCTAATTTTTCTTGGTATGTTAAATATCCGTTGGAGTCTGAATCTATTCTTTTAAATTCATTTTTATATTTTTTCACAGAATCTGAATTTTTTAAACGAAGTGAAACTGCCATTGCTTTTAGTTTGTCCTCAAAAATTCTATATTGTGCAGCGTCTATAGAAACCTTTTCTTTCCAAGTAAGAGAAGATTTTTGAGGCTCCCTTATAATCATTCTATCAACATATTCTTCTATACTAATCCCACAAGCACTATTTTTAATTTCAGGATTGAAAAAATTAATTTTTTCAGAACTAGGTAAAAGGATTTTACATCCTTTTTTTAATTTATTATATTCTCCAATTTCTTGCTCAGCTAAATATTCATTATTATCCAAATCAAATCCTTTAATTATTTCTTCGTATTTGTCTACAATATCTTTATAGTATCTTCTAAACATTATAATTTTTAACTCTTTCCAATCATCATTAGTAGATGGATAAAATCGTTCTATAATTTCGTCATCAATATGCTCTTCTAGACTTATTCCACAAGCACTATTTTTAGAATATGGCAGGGGAATTTTACATTCTTTTTTTAATTCATCATGTTTTTCAGTTTCATAATCTCCTAAATATCCATCATTATTCCAATCAAATGTTTTGAATGCGTCTTCATATTTTTTTACAGCATCTGGACGTTCAGATCTAAAGAGTTCGACAGTTTCATACTCTGAAGATTTTTTTTCCTTGATTTTTCTATCCACATATTCTTGCATCGTAACTTTTCCGTCTCCATTAAAATCATGAATTTTATGAAATTTATCTTGAGCTGAAGCATTTCCAGTCATTCCAAAAACACCTAAGCTAGCACCAATTACAATTGTTTTTAAAATTTCATTTATTGTTTTCATATATCATTTACAAATTTAAACTATATAAATCTTTCTACTTGTTACTTTTTAAGAAGGGCGACATATAAAAAGATTTATAAGGTTAGTATTTATATTGCTTATATGAACAAAGAATATCTACATCAATTTGAAGATAATCAAATAGAAAGAAGGTTACTTAGCTTAGAAAATATCCCAAAAGTAGAAGGTATTCTTGAAGGAAAAATTAAAAAATTAATCCTTTTTGAAAAAAAGTATTTATCTGGAGATGTTGATATTGGAGATTATCTTTCAGTAGACAAAGTAATAGATATGGCTCCATCAATTTATAGAAAGGTTGATAATTATCTCGGAGTTAGAGATATAACAAATCCGATATTAAGTTTTGAAAATGTAAATATATTAGATTTGGGGTTATTATTTTTACCAAAAGTTTTACCAAAAGTTTTAGTAAAAAAACCTACAAATGATTTGTATTACCCTGCCTTAAAAAGAATAGTTTTAATTCCTTGCCGGAGAAAATATGAATCAGTTGGAGCATTAGTTCACGAATATACGCATCATATTCAAAACGAAATTTTTCCCAAGCCATTTTTTAGAAAGAACGGCATATTTAAAGAGGGTCATGCGACCGGTACGACAAGACAGATATTAGAAAGATATAGCAAAGAAAAAGATAGTGAAATTTTTTCAGATACTATTGCTTATGATGTAATATGCTTAAGGCGATCATATCTTTGGATGTGTAAAAAATTAGGGCAAAAACCAAACGAAGAATTATTAAAAAGTAAATCACCCTTAAAATATATAGAAAATGTGCATTATAATAAATTAGAGAAACCATCAATTCACGAAATAGGAAATACGGCTTTTTTAATTTATGAGCAACTTTATGGTAAAGATATATATAGACAAATAATTAAAGGTGAATTTTGAAGATATAAAAAAGTAAATACTTGCCTCTAAAGCTATCTCATTATTCTCTAAATATTTATATAATCTACACACTTAACTAAAATATGGAATTAACAAATTCTTATTACATTTCTGAACTTAGAGAGAAGCTAAGAGAGGATAAATTAAGGCACCATATAATATTTTTAGATACGATGATAGGAGCAGCAAATGCAATATCTAAAACGCCAGAAGATTTAATGGGAAAAAGACAAATAGCTAGACAATATTTAGAAGCTGAATCTATTAAGAATCAAAGAAAATCCACGATTCAAAAATTAGAAGAATCGTCAATTGATGAAGTTTTTGATAAACTCAAAAATGAATATTCTAATTTTTCTAATGAGGAGTTTTTGGAACATTCATTTTTAAAATATAATCAATGCTTTAAAGCATATGAAGTCCAAAAAAAGATAGGGAATAGATTGGAAAAAACTTTAAGATATAAAGATGCAAGACAAATATTGATTGAAGAAAATCATACAGGTGAAAGAAAAACTGCAAAACTTTTAATGTATGAAAGAGATAAAATAAAAGAAATTCTTAAGACAATGTATATTTTATATAAAGATCAAATCTAATTTATTCAATTTTATCATGAACACTTTCATGAACACTTTCATGAACACTTTCATGAACACGAATTAAATCTGCAACCTTATCTCCAACTTGAAGCTTAACAATCCTAACACCTTGCGTAGCCCGTCCCATTACTCTAATATTTTTCAAAGATGTTCGAATAACAATCCCCTTAGCTGTTGTTATAATTATACTATCGTCATCATTTACAGCAATTGCCGTAACAATTTGACCTGTTTTCTCAGAAGCTTTCAGATTAATAACACCCTTACCTGCTCTTGCAGTTTTCCTATAATCATTCACGGCTGTTCGTTTTCCGTACCCATTCTTACTGATCGTTAAAATAGCATCTGTATCCAAAACTTCCATTCCAACAACTTCATCACCTAAATTCATTTTGATTCCTGTAACACCATAACTCGCTCGCCCCATTGGTCTAACGTCTTTACAATTAAATCGAATAGCTTGACCATTTCTTGTAGCAAGTAAAACTTCTTGACTTTCTTTAATCAATCTAACACCAATCAAATTATCTGAATTATCAGCAGGAAGATTAATTGCCTTTACACCTGAAGCACGAGGCTTTGAAAAATAATTTAATGAAATTCTTTTAACATGACCTTTTTTCGTAGCCATAAATAAATAATCATCAAAATTCTTAACTGAAATAACATTTGTAACTTTTTCTTCTTTTAATCCTAATAAATTAATCAAAGCCTTACCTTTGCTATATCTTTCAGCAGCTGGAATATCATATGCTTTTAGCCACAGAACCCTTCCTCTTGTTGTGAAAAACATCAAATAATCATGAGTGGAACATGAAATTAATTGTTTAGCAAAATCATCTGTAACAAGACTACTTCCAATAACACCCTTGCCGCCTCTCTTTTGTTCTCGATATGTTTTAACATCCATTCGTTTACAATAACCTTTATCTGTAATTGTAACAATAACATCTTTTTTCTGCACTAAATCTTTTTCAGAAATTTCACCAATTCTTTTGAAAATTTTTGTTTTACGACTATCTCCATATTTTTCTTTTATTTCTTTTAAATCATTTTTAATTAATTTTAAAACTTCATGTATATCTCCTAAGATTTTTTCGAATCCTGCAATCTTTCCTCTTAATTCTAATTCTTCATCTTTTAATTTATTTCTTTCCATTGAAGTTAATTGTTGTAACTTAGTTTCCAAAATAGCCTTAGCTTGTCTTTCACTTAATTTAAATCTTTGAATTAATCCCTCAAATGCATCTTTTGCCGAAGCTGATTTTTTAATTAAAGTAATTACTTCATCAATTTCTTTTAATGCTATTAATAACCCTAAAACAATTTCAATTCTTTGTTCTGCTTTTTTCAAATCAAACTTAGTCCGGTTTGTAATCATTAATTTTCGATGTTTAACATATTGAGTAACGGCATCTTTTAATCCAAGTATTTTTGGCTGTCCACCAACTAAAGCTAAAAAGTTAACATTAAATGATTCTTGAAGTCTCGTGTATTTGTATAAAGCGTTTATTACAAATTTTGAATCAACATTCTTCTTTAATTCAACAACAATTCTAGTTTTACCCTTTGCTGATTCATCTCTTAAATCTGATACATCTTTTATTTTTTTATCTCTCACCAAGTTTGCAATTTGAGTAACTAATGTAGACTTATTAACCATGTAAGGGATTTCTGTAACAACAATGGCTTCTTTTGTTTTCAGAGCTTCAGTTGTAATTTTACCTCTCATAATTAATCTTCCGCGTCCAGTTTTATACAATTCAACCATATCTCCTTGAACCATTCCTCCAGTAGGAAAATCAGGACCCTTAACGACTTCACAAAGTTGCTCAACAGTCACTTCATTATTTTCAATATACATATTAATCGCATCACAAATTTCTGTCAAATTGTGTGGAGGAATATTCGTAGCCATACCAACTGCAATACCCGTTGCGCCATTAAGTAGTAAAGCTGGAAGTTTCCCTGGCAATAATTCTGGTTCTTTTAATGAATTATCAAAGTTAGGATTAAATTTTACTGTATCTTTGTCTATGTCCTCTAAAAGTTCTTGAGAAATTTTCATTAATTTGGATTCAGTATACCTCATTGCCGCAGCACGATCTCCATCAGTTGATCCAAAATTACCTTGACCATAAACCAGTGGGTATCTTAATGACCATGATTGAGCCATTCTAACCATTGCATCATACACGGAAGAATCACCATGTGGATGATATTTACCCATAACTTCACCAACAACTCTTGCGGATTTTTTTGTTTGAGTATTATGTTTTAATCCCATTAAATTCATACCATAAAGAATTCTTCTTTGAACTGGTTTCATACCATCTTCAATCGAGGGTATTGCTCTGGAAACAATTACACTCATTGCATAATCTAAATATGCTTTTTTCATTTCGCTTGAAACTTCTGTATTGATAACGCCCTTTTCTTTTAAATCATCGGCAATCATTTTACATGTCGAATTATCTACATCCGAACATTTTGGTATTTCTTTTGTTTCTTCACTCATTCTTTATCTCCTTTGTCAAAATTTATTAAAAGTTCATTTTCATCATCGACATCAAAACTAAAAGATTCTTTTGTTTCTTTAAGTAATTCAAGTTTCGCAATCAATTCATCAATCTCTTCAATTATTAAATTAAATTCAAATACTTCTACATCGCTTTCTTTATATGTTTCATTTTCCATTATGCTACGGTCTCTCCTTTTTTATCTAAATGTTTCATAAACTCTTCTTCACTCATTTCAATTTCATCAACACCTTTACCTTCCCATGAACATTTTTTACAACCCCAAACTCCGACTTCCCCAATAACAACTTCCATTTCATCACTTCCACATTTTGGACATTTTCTAACTTTGAAAGTTTTACCTTTCTTTTTTTCTTTAACACCTTTTGTTTTATTATAATCCGCTTCTGAATCAAAACCTTCCATAATCCATGCAGGTGTTTCCATTTTCTTTTTCTTTTTTCTTGCCATTTTAAATATCTAAGTCCGCGTGTAATGCATTTTCTTGTATGAATTGTTTTCGTGAAGCGACATTGTCCCCCATTAACATTGAGAAAGTTTGATCAGCATCAACCGCATCTTCAATATACATTTTTTTAATTTTTCTAGTGTTTGGATTCATTGTTGTATCCCACAATTGCTCTAAGCTCATCTCACCCAAACCTTTAAATCGAGTCACATTGGTTGTATCTAATTTCTTCATAAGTTTTTCTAATTCTTCTTCTGTGTAAACGTAATAGTCTTTTCTTTTTCTAACTCTAAAAAGTGGAGGTAATGCAACATAAACATTTCCATTTTTAATTAATTCTGGCATAAATCTAAAGAAGAATGTTAAAAGCAAGGTTTTAATATGCTCACCATCAACATCTGCATCTGTCATAATAACAATTTTTCTATATCTTAATTTTTCTATATTAAACTGATCTCCAATACCTGTTCCAATTGCAGTGATCATATTTGTAATTTCTTCGCTTGATAATGCTCTTGCAGGATTGGCTTTTTCAACATTCAAAATTTTACCCTTTAATGGAAGAATTGCTTGTGTATTTTTATCACGCGCATTTTTAGCTGAACCACCCGCTGAGTCTCCCTCTACTAAATACAATTCTGTATCATCCGATTTTTTACTTGAACAATCTGATAATTTACCAGG
>CAYZYW010000004.1:0-40800 GCA_964482665.1 Candidatus Woesearchaeota archaeon | reverse complement strand
CCAACATTAATTTTAGCACTTGCCTCTTTTAATCTAATTTTAATATTTGTATTAATTCTTGTTCTCAAATCTTCAATTGTCTTATCATCAGGGTTCATCATAATTCCCATTTGAGGCGAAGGCATTTTACCTGTTGGACCAAGTGCTCTACCGAAAGTTGTTGCAACCTTTGGCATTAAACTTGCTTGAGCAATAAAGAAATCATATTTTTTAACAAGTTCTCTAACTGCTTTTTTATCTTTAGAGAATTTTATAAATCTGTCTTGTGTAATTGTATCAATATTTTTATTTGTGATTTCAAGGAATGCTGCAATCTTTTTTTCTTTAACTTTATGAGGAACAGACGCAAAGAAATTTACTGAAGTTCTCTTAACATCAAATTTTTGTAAATTAATAATTAGGTCAACTGTTTGATCAAACTTCCGTTCCTTTTCTGATCTAAGTTCTTTCAATGCTTTCATTAATTCTTCTTGTAATTCCATTTTTTCCCTATCTCCTACATTATGCGCGATAAACATAGATACTATTTTATCCCGATGTAGTTAACGATATGAATTTTAGCTGATTTTAGTTTATAAATTATTCGGTCTCAGAATAGCTAAAAATCACAACAATTCTTATAAACATAAGTTTTCTTTTTTAATTATGGAATTAGTGGCATTACTCTCATCAGGAAAAGGATCATGGGCGCAGGTTTCAGGCTTAATGAAACACGGAGATTGGGATAAAATTTTCATATTGGGAGATGATTTAGCAAAAGAATTTTCACATGAAAAACCATTCGAATTTATTAAAATTGATTTATCTAAAAAAATTAAAGATCTTCGAGATGAATTCTCAAAAAAAATGAAAGGAAAATTTTCAGGAATGGAAGTTGCTTTATCAATGGCGTCAGGAGATGGAAAAGAGCATATGGCTTTAATTTCATCTTTGATTAATTTACCAATTGGAGTTCGGTTTGCAGCTTTAACAAAAGAAGGTGTTATAGATTTGTAGAAACAAATAATCTAAACCTACAATCCTTTAATTCTCAACTCTTCTTTATTCTCACCTAAAACCCAAGCTCTACTTCTCTCATGCGAATCTAAAATTTTAAGACCTGTTGCTTCGCTTAATTTTTCAATAAATTTTTGCATCTCTTCAAAATTGGGCATTCTATCATATCCCAATCTTTTTCTTGCATGGCCAACGCTCATAAATCCTTTTATTTCAACAATCATCGGATTTGTTTTTTTAATCATTTTTGCATATTCTTCAACATGTTCGTTTTCCATATTTAAATCTCTAATAAGATTCATTCTAAAAACGGTTCTCGCCTGACCTTTTAATGTTGACATGATAGCTAAACTTTCATTCAATTTTTCCCACGCATTCTTTTTAGAGCTTCTATGAAATTCATCATAAAGTTTTTTATTTGGTGAGTTTACTGAAATATAAAGCTGGGTTGGTAATTGATTTTTATCGACTATTTCCTGAAGTCTTTCGGGACATAACCCATTCGAAACTAAAAAACTTGTTTTTCCTCGTCGTGTCAGCTCTTCAATTAATTCTCCGACTTTAGGATAAAGTAATCCTTCACCTGTTAAGCTAATTGCAAACTGCATTGGCTCTTGTGCTTCAGCTAATTTTTCTTGATTGGCCTTGCTTAATTGTTTCTTGTCACTATTAGGATCAATTTTAAAACCTGTTAATAATTTTCTTTGTGCAATTATACTTTCATCAATAATTTTCTTTGGATCATCACAATCAATAACCTCACTCGGACAACTATATCTCAAATCTCTCCAGCAGTGAATACATTTATTTTGACAATTAAGCAATGTGCAACTCATTTGACAACACAAATGAGATTTAATTCCATAGAATTGTTCCTTATAACAAACGCCTTCATCTCTTAGGGAATTTTTAGTCCAGTTGCAAATTTTAACAGCACTATGCTTACCAACAATTTCATAATTTTCCTTAGTTAACTGTTTTCTAATCTCAGGTGTAATTTCCATAAATAATATTAATATATTAGAGTTTTAAGCTTTTCTAAATTTTTTTTTCTGAATAAATCAACAATTTTTCTACATTCTTAGATTTTTTTATTTCTGAATAAATTTCATCTTTATTGCTATCATCCCAAAAAAGTTTAACATGTAAAATCGCTTTACCTTTATCGGTAGATGTTTCATATAAAGTGTGTCTATTTATAGTACGCATTAATCCAGTATCTACTAGACCATTTGTTAAATTTATACGTGCTAAAACCCCATATTCCCTTTCTTTGTTTTTCATAGAAAATTATCACAATTTTAATTTATAAACTTTTCGTTTTTACTATTATTTAGAAGTTAACTTTTCTCATCATCTTTAGATTTCGGAATCAGAGCAGTTTCTGAAACATATTGGAACGCGGATGAATTAAGTCCACCATTATTCCAAAATGCGCAATCATATCCAACAACCACCTCTGCCCCTTCTGGAATAATTTCTCGAATATTGTCATACGCCATCCAATTATTCTCTGTTATTGGAGATTCAAATGTATGGTAAAAACCCACAAGATTGTAGTCACCTCGCTTCTTACCTGCAGATTCACAATAATCTTCAAAAGATACTTTTAGTAATTTACTTAAGTCAAATATTTTTACCATAAAAAATTATCACAATTTTAATTTATAAACTTTTATATTCAGAATAATATATATTACTTCTTCCCTATCAAACAATCTAGCCACCTCACAAAACATTTCACCTATTATAAACCATCTCTTACCTATCGTCAACAACCCTAACTTATTCAGCACACGAAAAAGGACCGCTAGACGGGCCAATGTGGCATCCCAAAGTGCAAGAAAGATGCTGCCCAACCGGATGTGAGGAAGTTGTTAAGAAACCAGGGGTTTCTTAATTAAAAGAAAATAAAAACCCATCTAACCATTAAAGTAACAAACAATAGCAAGAAAAACCAATTCATAAAACTAAATGCTTTTTTCGAAAATTTTTCTGATTTTGTAAGACCTTCTAACGTTAAATAAAAGAACATACCACCATCTAAAATTCCAACCGGAAGCATATTGAATAAAGCAACGGCAAAATTAATCAAAACAATCCACCATAACAAATGATAAATGAAATAACTAACTTCATAATCAGGGGTATAATAAATACTTGAATCCTTAAATGATGAAAAGAATGAATAAATTTTTCCTCTAAAACCTTCTGTGTTTTTTTCCATAAATCCAATTCCAATCCATGTTCTACCTTCCTCTTCAGGATGTTCACCCAAAACGATTTCAGTTTCTATTTCTTTTTTATCATCATCTATAGAAGTTATTGTAATAACATCTCCAATATTTTTTTCATTCAATATTTTTTTCAATGTATCTCGATTGTTAATAATCTCTCCATCAATTTTATGAATAGCTCCATAAAGTCCAGCATTCAAGGCAGGAGAATCATGATAAAGAATTGCTGACCCATTGTATTCTTTTTGTTTTTCAAAAAATTCTATTGTTGTCAAATAATTAACATCTCCGATTGAAACATTATTTGTTTTATTTTCTTCTAATAAGTCAAGAATATTATCATAATTTGAATCCGCAATTGAAATTCCATTAACGCTCGATATGTTTGAAATTTTTACAGCTGAATAACTATATGTGTCAAACACAACACCTGATGCGCTAAATGAAAGTGAAAATGTTAAAATCAAAAGTCCAAAAAATAAAAACCCAGTTAAAACATTTGCAAATACACCAGCAGAGATAACACTCATTTTTGCAAATCTACTTTGCTTATTCATTTGTTTTTCATCCTGTTCTACAAATGCACCAAACAAGGCAGGGAAGTATTTGAAAAAAGCAAAACCGGTTGTCTTAATTCGTATTCCAAAAGCTTTTGCGAAAATTCCGTGCGAAAATTCATGAACTGTTGCAACAATTATTAATGCTAAAATAAAATATATAAAATAAAATGGAGGAAACATGCTACTAAGTCCGAACAATTTAGGAAAGTATGGAATCAAGGGCATAATTGGTGGAGCTTTAATTGCTCTAGCAATTGGAGTTGTAAGATAAAGGTAAACTGTTTGTAAAATTAAAAATACAATGCCGGCCATCAAAACGTAACCTACACCCATTGAAACATAGCTAATTTTTTTTAAAAAGTTTGAATATTTTTTACCGACATTCTTAATTAAATTAATTCCCCATTGAGCTTTATATAAATAAAGAGGTCCATCTTGAACTAGATTTTTTTTATTTTTATAAAGAAGAATTGAAATCGAGATTAGAAAAATTGCAAGTAACGAAAGGTCTAGTATTATAAAGTTCATATTCACCTCAATGTATTTATTTCTTTTTTAGTGGTCGAAATTGTTTCTTTCCACATTTTCTACATTTGACTTTGCCTTTAAGAATTTTCTGAGTATCAGCACGTATTGTACTTTTACAATTTAAGCATACAAATTTATTCTTAAACAAACGATTCATTGCTTCTACTATTTTTCCCATATTAATTTTATAGATAAAGAGTTTTTAAAACTTAGCATTCAAACTCCAATAAAACTATAATTTCCGTTTAACTAATTTTTCACCTTCGATATCCCAATATTCACAATTACCATTTTCTTCAAGCGAATCCAATAAGTCCTGATCGTCAACAACAATTTCAACAGTTTCAAAATTTTCCAAATCCATAACGCTGACCTTTCCTTCCGATTTTGATAAGATTTGAGCTTTCCGTTTTTCAACCAATGGAACTTCCAGTTTATCATGTCCAGGAATTACGAAAACTTTTTTATTTCCCTGGAAAATCGAAACGGCTTCAATTCGGCATTTCGCATGACCATGCTTACCTGTTTTTGAAATATCAATACTTTTAATTGTAAAAGGTTTGCCATCAATAAGAATATTTGTACCAACTCTTGATTCAGTTGCACCAATTATTTTTAATACCATATCAAATACAAAATATCTTTCTTTATAAAATTTTGTGTGATTAGCATTAACCATCCAAAAACTTTTTAAGTAACTTCCCAATCGTTTTAATATGACATTCAAGAAACAAGATTTTGTTGAAATAAATTTCACAGGAAAAACGAAAGATAATACAATTTTTGATTCAAATATTGAGAAAGATATAAAAGAGGGAAGTTTAAAATCTCCTTCAAAGCCTTTTGTATTTTGCTTAGGAGAGGGAATGTTTTTGAAAGGAATCGAGGATTTTTTAATAGGAAAAGATGTCGGAGAATATTCAGTAGAACTTGAAGCAAAAGATGCATTCGGCCTGCGTGATTCAAAACAAGTCCAGATAGTTCCAATAAAAGTTTTTACAGCTCAAAAAATAAACCCATACCAGGGATTGGTTTTAAATTTTGACGGCAAGATGGGAAAAGTTCTTTCAGTTTCAGGTGGTCGTGTTATTGTAGATTTCAATCATGTTTTAGCAGGAAAAGATGTAACTTATAAAATTGAAGTTTTACGAAAATTAGAAAAGAAAGAAGAAAAAACAAAATCATTAATTAATTTTTTCTTGAGACAAGATTTCCCCTTTGAAATTAAAGATAAAAAGTTAATATTGAAAGCACCTGAGCAAGCTGGTAAATTTTTAATTTTATTCAAAGACAAGTTTAAGGAAATTCTAGATTTAGATCTTGAAGTCGAAGAAGAAAAATCTGCTGAGAAAAAAGAAGTTCCCAAAGTTGAAAAAAAGGCAGAAGAAGTTTCTAAAGAAGAAGTTAAGAAAGAATAATTTTATATATTTAGATTTTAGAGTTTTATTAATATGGACTTAAAACAAAGATTAAAAATAGGAACTGGAGTGATTGCATTAGGAGTTGGATTAACTTTTGGATCAGGTTGTTCTAAGGATAGGCTGGATAAAAAGCCATTAATATTTTCAATTTTAACTCCTTTTGGAAATTTTCCATCACGCTTCGCTTTCTTGATTAATTCTTTGTATTCTTTAAAATGCAAATGAAAAGTATCAATTCCAACCCTATTACCTTTTTTCAAAATTTTTCCCAAATATAAAATATCTTCTTCACTATCTTTGTCTTTAATTATCAAAACATTATAAACAACACGATTTTTCAACGCTTTTTTCGCTCGAGCTTTTCGAACCTTCATGAGTTCTTTCCCTGAGTTTGGAATTATTAAATAATCAAGTGATTTTTTCAGGCATCTTTTTATAAAAATGTTTCAATAATATACCCCTTTTAACACAACAATTTTTATAAACAATCAACTTCTAAATTTAATATGGATGAAATTTTTCAAAAAGAGGAAGGCTTTGGCCAATCTTCTAAGACAAGTGAAATAGATAAAGAATTAGCTGAAATTTTACAAAAGCAATCTGCAAAAATAAAAGTTTGTGGTTTGGGGGGCGGAGGAAATAATTCGTTAAGCAGAATGAAAGATATTGGAATAAAGGGCGGAGAGTTTATAGCACTTAATACAGATGCTCAAGATTTACTTTATGCGAACGCAGATCAGAAGATTTTAATTGGAAGAGAATTAACAGCTGGACTTGGAGCAGGAAGTAATCCAAAAGTTGGAAAAGAGGCAGCAAAAGAATCAGCTACTGAAATAAAGAAAAAGTTAGGAAATAGTGATATGGTTTTCATAACATGCGGTTTAGGTGGAGGAACAGGAACAGGAGCAGCACCAGTTGTTGCGGATTTGGCAAAAAAACAAGGAGCTTTGACAATAGGTGTTGTAACATTACCTTTTACAATTGAGGGACAAAAAAGAATAGAAAATGCAATGGATGGTTTGGAAAGAATGGAGAATGCAGTCGATACATTAATTGTAATACCAAACGATAAATTATTAGAGTTAGCACCCGACTTGCCTTTACACACAGCATTCAAAATTTCAGATGAGATTTTAACAAATGCAGTAAAAGGAGTAACGGAATTAGTAACAACATCGGGTTTGGTAAATTTAGATTTTGCAGACATTAAAGCCGTAATGGTTAATGGAGGAGTTTCATTAATTGGAATGGGAGAATCGGACGCGGAAAATAGAGCAATGGACGCGGTTGAAAAAGCAATTCAAAATCCGCTATTAGATGTTGACATTTCAAACGCAACAGGGGCTTTAGTGAATGTTGTTGGAGGAGCAGATATGAGTTTAGATGAATGTAAATCAATAATAGAAGCTGTAGGAAACAAATTAAGCCCAGACGCAAAGTTAATATGGGGTGCAAAAATATCACCAGATATGGAAAAGTCAATCCGAGTTTTAATAATTGTAACAGGTGTTAAAAGTTCGCAAATTCTTGGACATAATGAATCAATTGAAAGCTTAAAGCATAAAGAAATTGAGGATGAACTAGGAATTGAATTTTACGAATAAGCAAAAACATTAAAAACTCATACTCTTTATTATTTTTATGAAAGCTTGGAAATTTACAAAATCGTTCGCATTAAAATGTAAACGTGTTTGGTATGTTTTGAAAAAACCATCAAGAAAAGAATTTGAGATGACAGCGAAAGTTTCAGCCTTCGGGATTTTATTTCTTGGACTTTTTGGATTTATAATATCAGTGATTATGAAATCACTTTTTCGATAATTTTATAAACCCTTATCTCACTTTAATTATATCTTTCTAAGATTTTATGCTTAGATTGGTCAAAAAATGATTTTCATTATAAAAGTAATAACAAACAAAGAAGAAAGAGCAGTCGAAATGATTGCAGATAAGGCTCAGAAAAAAAACCTTAAAATTGCTTCAGTCTCAAGACCGCATGGATTACGAGGATACATTCTTTTAGAATCTGAAACGCGAGATGCAGCAGAAGAGGCAGTTTATGGATTACCTTATATTAAAGGAATAATTGGAAAAACAATTACATACGAAGAAATAAAGAACATGATTGAACCATCAGCTACTTCAGTTTCAATTAAAGATGGAGATATAGTTGAAATAATTTCTGAACCTTTCAAGAAAGAAAAAGCAAAGGTCACTAGAATTGATAAACAAAAGGGCGAAGTCGTAGTTAGCTTATTAGGTGCCGCAATTCCAATACCGGTAACCATAAAAATAGATAATGTTAAAGTTATAAGAAGAGAAGGAGACGAAGATGCAGATTAAATTATTAGCAGAAGGCGGGGCAATGAAGCCAGGACCAGCTTTAAGTCAACAGCTAGGACCAGCCGGAATAAATATTAGCAATGTAATTGCAAAAGTTAATGAAGCAACTGCTGGATTCAAAGGAATGAAAGTACCTGTAACATTACAAGTTGATACTGGAACAAAAGAGTTCGAGATTGAAATTTCATCACCCCCTGTTTCAGAATTATTAAAAAAAGAATTAGGTTTGAAAAAGGCATCAGGAATGCAGGAAAAAGTTAAAGTTGCAAATGCTTCAATTGAACAAATAATTTCAGTTGCTAAAACAAAAATGCCAAATCTTTTATGTAGAAATTTAAAGACAGCTGTAAAAACAATTGTAGGATCATGTGTAAGTTTGGGAGTTTTAATTGAAAGTAAAAGTGCAGTTAAAATTGAAGCAGATATTGATGCAGGAGTTTATGATAAAGAAATTTCTGAAGAAAAAATTGAAACATCAGATGAGAAACAAAAAGAGCTTGATGAATACTTTAAAACAATTGAAGAAGATCAGGCAAAGTTCATCAAAGAGGCAGCTGAAAAAGCAGCAGCTGAAAAAAAATAATTTTTTTTGAAAAACAATAATAACGCACATTTTATAAATCATTAATTCTCTAATATTTTATAAGGGACTATGGGCCAGCCTGGTTAAGCTTCGAGGTTTGGGACTTCGTGACCCCGGTTCAAATCCGGGTAGTCCCATTTTATTATTAGATTTAAATTAAAAATTTGAATGAATAATGGTTCTATCGAATTTTCACCGTACAAATTCAAATAGTTTCATTGAATCTTTGATTTAACTTGGAATTAAGCACCCCCTTTACAACCCGAAACCTTTTAAAACCCATTTCTATAATTTATTATATTAAGGTTCTAAAATGACTACAAAATTAAAAAAAACAAAATCAGCAGGACGTTTCGGTGCAAGATACGGACGTAAAGTTAGAAACAAATTAACTCAAGTTGAAGAAAAACAAAGAATTAAACAAAAGTGTCCTTTCTGTGAAAAGCTTGGCGTAAAACGAAAAGCAAACGGAATTTGGAATTGCAAAAAATGCGACAAAACATTTGCATCAAACACATATTATTTAGATTAAAATGACAACATATAAATGCTTCAAGTGCGGAAAAGAAATCGACTCAAAAGATCTTGACAAAAGATTTGTCTGCCCACATTGTGGAAGTTTGATTTTTTTCAAGCCACGAACAGCAGTTAAAACATTAAAAACAGATTAAATGGAAAACCAAAATAAAATCCAAGAATTACAAATGCTTGAACAAGGCTTTCAAAATATGCTTATGCAGAAACAAGCTTTTCAAATGGAATTGAATGAAACAGAATCAGCATTAAAAGAATTAGAAAACTCAGGAGATGAAGTTTTCAAAATAGTTGGACAATTAATGATAAAAACGTCAAAAGATAAAATCAAATCAGATATGGAAAACAAAAAGAAAGTTATTGAAACTCGAATGAAAAATTTCGAAGATCAAGAAGAAAAGTTGAACGACCAAGTTCAAAAACTTCGAGATGAAGTTATGTCTGGAATGAAAAAAGAATAATTTTAATTAATAAATTTGCTAACTTTTCTATATTTTAATTAATCCACCAATCTATATGGCCAACCTATCCACCCACACATTCGACAGATAATAGCTATTTGATTTTTCATTAATAAGGTCTGGAAAAATTTCTCTTGATTTTGTTTCTATCAAAATTTTCTACTTTCTTAATCTTAAATATTTTTCTTCATTGGTTGAAAATTTAATCCTATCATTTTTCTAATTCCGGTTGTTTTTTTATAACCCATTTTTTGATAAAAGGGAATTGCATATAAAGAAGATTTAATTTTAATTTCTTTAGATCCTAGTTTTTTAGCTTCTTTTTCAAATCTTTCAACAAGTTTTCTAGCAATACCTTTTTTATGATATTGAGGGTTTACATATAAATTCCCAATTTTAAATCTTTTTCCACTGATTTTCCCAATAATCTTGTTATTTTCAACTGCTATAAAATATATCTCAGTTTGTTCAAATATCTCACTTATTCGTTTTAAATTTTTTACAGGATCATGTATATCTAAATATCCCTGAACACTCTTTTTTGAGCCCTCATTGTAATTACATTTAGCAAATGTATCGCAAACCAGTTTTTCCGCAGAAAATATATCATTTTTAGTACCTCTTCTTATTTTCATCCTATCATTATAAGCAAATTCCATTTTATTAAATCTCCTTTATTATTCAATCAAATCCAAAACCTATATACTAAACTTACGAAATCTTTATAAATATCTTCAATGTAAAATTATTATGTTTAATAAAATAAAAAAGGCGTTTGGATCGCCAAGTGATGTAGAATCAATGGGAGACGAATATTTAGAGATAGATTTACATCAAGAAAAGAAAGATAAAAAGATAGCTGTGAAACTATTTGTATTAAAACAATATGAAGATGTTAACGATATTTTGGCAGCATTACGAGAAGGTTATTGTATTGCTGTAATTGACATTAAGATTTTACGAAAAAGAGATCCAATTGAATTAAAGCGAGCCGTTTCAAAAATCAAGAAAACAACAGATGCGCTTGAGGGAAGCATAGCAGGATTTTTAGAAGATACAATAATTGTTACACCATCTTTTGCTCAAATTTACAAAGAACCTTCAAGGGCTCCAAAAGAAAGCAGATTCTCTTAGATACTTATTTATACCCAAACTCTTTTCGGTTTATATGAAAACATTATTTATTCCAGCGAAATCTAGATTAAAACTTAACACAAAAAAATTAATATCTTTAACAAAGCCTTTATCAAAAAATATCGCAATAGCTTATTCGATTCAATTTAAAGACATAGCCTTAGAAATAAAAACAATTCTATCAAAAACAAATAATATAACAGATTTCATTCAGGTTTTAGGCTGTTCAAATCCAAGGTTTAAGAAAAACACAGAGTCAATTTTATTAATAGGAGAAGGAAGATTTCACGCAGTTTCATTAATGCGCGAATCCAAAATTCAAGTCCATCTTTATTCTCACAACACTTTGCAAAAAATTCCAAATACAGAGGTTGACAAATTAGAAAAAAGAAAAAAGGGAGCATATATGAAATATCTAAATTCAGATAAAATTGGAATTTTAATTTCAACAAAACCAGGACAACAAAGATTTAATCAAGCTTTAAAATTCAAAAAAAATCTAAATTCAAAAAAATCATATTTATTTTTAGCAAACGATTTAAACATGGCAGAATCTGAAAACTTCCAATTAGAAAGTTGGGTAAATACAGCTTGTCCACGAATGGATTTAAATTCAACCTCGATTGTTAATATGAAAGATTTGTAATATTGATAATTTTAAAGCATTAAGAATTTAAAAGAAAGAAATCTTTATATATTTAGTTTATATTTTTTATATCATGTCTGAAAAAACAAAAATTTATGTAGCTTCTCCATTGGGATTTTCAGAGGTCGGAAGAGATTTTATGTATTCAAAAATTATTCCAGCAATTGAGGAATTGGGATATTTAGTTCTTGATCCTTGGAAGTTAACTTCAGACGATCTTGTTGACGCAGTTTTACAATTGCCTTATGGGCAAGAAAAAAGAGATCGGTGGAAAGAACTCAATAAAATTATTGGAAAAAATAATGCAGATGCAATTCAGGAGTCATCGGGATTGGTGGCTGTTTTAGATGGTGTTGATGTTGATAGCGGAACAGCCTCAGAAATTGGCTATGCCACTGCTTTAGGAAAGCCAACGTTGGGCTATAGGGGAGATTTTAGACTATCTGCTGACAATGAAGGTTCGACTGTGAATCTTCAAGTAGAGTATTTTATTGGTTTGTATAAAGGAAAAATAATTACACAAATTTCTGACTTGAAACAAGAGTTAAAATCTTTTTTTCATTAATTGTTTTATTTATAGTTATTGCGATAATTACTATGATTATATCTCTTGGTGTTCAAAGAAATAAAAACTAATGTTATGGATTAATCAAAGGGGAGGATTGATTTTAGAGTCCAAGCGCATTCCATATAGCATAGAAGATACACCAATCGCAAAAGACAAAATTGGAATTGACCAATATTTATTATGCTTGCTTTTTCTATCTTTATGTTTAGTTATTTTTACATAATCATCAGATAGCTCAATGCGTTTTATTTTTTCAGAAAGAGAAGTTACTTTATCGACCTGTTTTTGAAGATATATTTTATCTGCTGCTTTTTCTAAATTAAACTGCTTAGTTGAATTTAAATAATTATATTTTTGGTTTAAATTTTCGTATTCAGAGAATATTTGTGGTTTTTTTGGTTGAGTGTGGTGTAAATAAGCTCCCGAAAGTATACTTACTCCCCCAGATAAAGCCATTCCCCTAAATAGCAATACTCCTATTAGTCTATTTTGAATTTTTCTTTTTAAGTTAGGTATAAAATTAAATAAATTGTAGAGTTTTTAAATTATTCTATTTATCATTTCTAATAACAATACTATATCTTCGCTATACTAAAAACAGTTTTTAATGCTACAATAATTGTTGCAGGAACAAACAAAACTAACAGTGCAGAAAATATCGCAATAACAGTATCTCCAATTCCAACACCCATTAATGAGCCGGTAACACTTTCCATTCCAAATTTACTAACAATAACTAAAACTAACCCAGTAAGCAAAAAGGTCTGAGAGTCTTTTCCTGCTACATTCAAAAATCCAACCATTATACCAAGTATAACTAAAATACCATAAATTTGAGCACCATATTCTTTCAATGATGGAATCGACAACAGTGTCGTAGATAAACCAATCATCAATGCTAACACAACCCCAATTAAAAATGCCCATGCGCCAATTTTATTGTCGTGAGATTTTAAAACCATAAAAATTATTAGTTAAAATATTATATAAACTTTGTGCCCCCTATATTATATACATATTTCTAAAAAATGACATATATTCTACAGAACCGAAATCTTTATAAACCATAGTAATCCTTAAATGACTACAGATGAAAACAAAAACATTAACTCTAATGAGCGCAATGATTTTTTCGGTAGTTTTACTTTTAAGTTTTGCAACTGCAATAGTCGATTTCACAGATGTTACAAATAATGTTAGCACAGTTAGTCAAGGAGATTCAGTAGCAATAACTTTCAAATTAAAAGAAAGTGGATACGCAGATTTAACAAGCATGGTTTTCAACACACCAATAACTTTCACATCAGGATCAAATACTTTCACATCAGCAAGCACTGTTACAAATGCAGTTACTTCATTAAGCAATGGAGCAACAAGCGTAGAAATGACATTAACAGTAAATGTACCATCAGGACAAGCTTTGGGAACATATGATTCATCTTTAATATTAAATGGAACATATTCATCAGACGTTTCATATACATTACCTTTAGCAATCACAGTAAATGAAACACCAGTTCAAAACTTTTGTGAATATTCAGGTGTTAATAGCAATTTAGCATTATCATTAGATTTTTCAACTGAAGAAGGATTTGGAGATGATGAAGAATGGTTCCCATTAGATAAGATAAAAGTTGAAATTGAAGTTGAGAATAACGGAGACGAAAAGATAAAAGATATTGTTGTTGAGTGGGGATTGTATGATTTAACAGATAAAAAATTTATAATTGATGATGAGGAAAATGATTTCGACCTTAAAGACGGAGATGAAGAAACGTTAGAAATTGAATTCACATTAGATGATCCAGAAGATTATGATGCAGATCATGATTATGTGTTTTATGTTTGGGTAACAGGCGAAGATGAAGAATTGGACGGAAATAAGACATGTGTAAGTGAATCAGAATCAATTGAAATTGTAATAGAAAGCGATTTTGTAATCCTAGGAGAATTTGAAATTAATGGAAAAAAATTAAATGATTTAACATTAGATGATTCAGTTTTATGTGGATCAACTTTAACATTAAAAGCTGAGGCGTGGAACATTGGAGACGATGATCAAGAAGATGTTTATGTCGTAGTTTATAATAAGGATTTAGATATTTTTGAAACAATTACAATTGGAGATGTTGACGCTTTAGAAAATGAAAAACTTGAAATTTCAATAGAACTTCCTTCAGACGCTGAAGAAAAATGGTACGCATTAGAATTCAAAGTTTATGATGAAGACAATGATATATATGAAAATGATTTTGACGATGATGAATCTGTTTTCAATGTTTTATTTAAAATAGAAGGTGCATGTAAAGTAGATGCAGAAGCAAGTGTTTCAGCGTTATTAGATTCAGAGGCTGTAGCCGGAAAAGAATTAATATTAAAATTAACAATTACAAATCCCACTAGTCAAACATTAACTTTTGATTTAGCTGCTACAGGTTACGAGGACTGGGCATCAAGTGTTTCATTAGATCAAAACACAATTGTCCTAAGTGCAGGTACTTCACAAGAAGTTTTATTATCATTAGACACAAGTAGAACAGCGGAGGGAGCTCAATCTTTAAATTTCGAAGTTTCATCAGACGGAGAACTTGTAATGAGCCAAGCTTTAACAGTAACAATTGAAGAATCAATATTCGGATTCTCATTAGATTCATTTGGAGAAAACTGGCACTTATGGTTAATTGGAGCATTGAACATCGTTCTTATCTTAATAATTATAATTGTAGCTGTAAAAGTTTCTAAGAAATAAAACTAACATTTAAATTCTTAATTTTCTTATTTAATTTATGATTAATACGATTCCAAAAGTTATGAATAAATTAGCAAAACATTTTGATTATAACGAGAGGACAACTTTAAATCGAATGCGAAAAAATCCCAATGCATTTAAAATTCTTATTTCATGTTTACTTTCCCTAAGATCAAGAGATGAAACAACCGAGAAAGTTTCGAAAGAACTTTTTAAAGTGGCAGACACACCTAAAAAGATTTTAAAAATTCCTATTAAAAAATTAGAAAAATTAATTTTTTCAACAGGCCATTACAAAAAGAAATCCCAAATTCTTAAAAGTGTTTCAGATGATTTAATCAAAAGATTCAACTCTCGTGTTCCAAAAATTAGAGATGAACTTTTATCAATAAAAGGAATAGGTCCAAAAACCGCAAACATAGTTTTAAATTTTGCATACAATAAACTTGTTTTACCTATTGATACACATTGCCATAGGATTCCAAACAGATTAGGATGGATAAAAACAAAAACCCCTGAAAAAACAGAAGCTGAATTAGAAAAAATTCTTCCAAAAAAATACTGGAAAGAATTTAACGCATTATTTGTTTTATTTGGAAAGCAAGTATGTACACCAATCTCACCAAAATGTTCAGAATGTCCAGTAAATAAATTATGTAAAAAAGTAAATGTTAAAAAAAGCAGATAATAATCAAATCAAATCTTTAATTTTAAGATATTTAATTATTATCTTAATTGCTATTCCAAATCTTTATTTATTTTATTTTATTTTAACGCCTTTAACAATTTACCCAATTTATTTTGTTTTAAATTTATTTACACAAGTAGAATTAATTTATCCATCAATTTTAATTAAGGGACATATTGTAGAACTTATAAGTGCGTGCATTGCAGGATCAGCCTATTATTTGCTTTTTATTCTAAATCTCTCAATACCTTCGGTAAAATTTAAAAAACGTTTGAGAATGATTCTATTCGCTTTTTCAACCCTTTTAGCTGTCAATATCTTTCGTATAATTTTTTTAACAATTCTATTCATAAATGATTTAACATTTTTTGATTTTTCTCATAAAATATTTTGGTATTTCCTTAGTACAATATTTGTAGTTTTAATATGGTTTTCTGAAGTTAAAATTTTCAAATTAAAACAAATACCCGTTTATTCAGATTTAAAAAATATTTATAAAAATTTTTCATGAGCATATACAAAAGTTTCAGCCATGAATTTTTCAGTTGCTTCAAGAATTTCACAATCTTTTATGTAAATATCGTAACATGATGGACCAACTTTTTCTATTCGAGTTTTATCACCTTCTTTAAGTTCAACATACATGTATCTTCCTTCTGAATCACAGCTTGCATTTCTATCTTGAATAACAGTTGTTCCTAAAACTTTATACAAGTTCATAAGATTCGCAATAGCAATATTACCATAACCTTCACATGAAAATGCATTATCAGGATATTCTAAAACCATATTAGGTAAAATATTCAAGTCCCCATCGAAATCAATTCTTTCTAGTTCAAAAGGATGCGTTCTAAAATAGAAATTATAATCAGCAGGTTTTTCATTCATTATAACAGGTAATGAAGTTTGATAAACAATCAAGCATGGTTTTGTTGCACAATAACTTTGAGTTTCAAATTCAACAATTCCATTATAATTCGTTTGCCTAATCGATTGTAATGCAAAATAACTAATTAAAAAAACAACTAAGATTAATCCGACAAATATCAAAATATTTCTTAATAATTTATTATGATGTTCAATTTGCCCTTTTGTAACTTTTTGCTCTTCTTGCATTCCACACATTTCAATTGTTTTTTCTTTACCTTTCTTTTTGATTTTAAAAATTTCGCAAACTTTCTTTTTTATTTTTAAAGATTTATTTTTAATATCTTTTTTTAATCTAGAGCCATAATTATCTTTTTTATTTTCTATATTACCTTTCTTTTTTGAATCTATTTCTTCTTTAACCATTATACCTAATATTAATTTAAGTTTATAAGTTTAATTGTGTTGATTTACCTTTCTTTAATCGCACCCCCACATCTTCAAAAATCTAACCACCCCACAAAATAATTTCTTCCCTTTCATTAAGCATTTCTTACCTGTCACCAATTAACCCTAACTTATTCAGCACACGCAAAAGGACCGCTAGACGGGCCAATGTGGCATCCCAAAGTGCAAGAAAGATACTGCCCAGCCGGAACGTGAGGAAGTTGCTTGTGACCTTTAGGTTATTAAGAAACCAGGGGTTTCTTAATCCCAATAGTTCTAAATAAAAATTCATCTGTGATTTGTGGAAGTTTCTCAATTTCACCTTCGATAATAACACAATTTTCTACTTGTGTTATTATATTTTCTTCACTCTCCTTGATCCATATGAAATTATCTTCACATGTTTTAATTGGAAAATCATCACTACATAAACTCAAATTAAAATCCGAACGATTTAAGCAAGCATTTTGAACACGTTGAATAACTTGATTTGTTTCTGAAAACATATTTCTATAAATTTCATAGCTCGAAATTTCGTTTTCAGAGTATATGTAAAGTGGCCTACCTAAATAATTATTTAATAATTTTATTTCACCTTCTACCTCCAAATCAATTTCTTTCTCAGGAGAATTAGAAAAAACAAAAACATAGTTTCCCAATTCTAAAAACCAGTAACCGTTTTGCGCAATAAATTCAAAACCATTATAATTTGCATTTTCTTGTCCTTCTTCATCGTTTCCACCCCCATTAAACGCAAAACCTAGCGTACTGAAAAGCATAACGAAAATCAATAAAACCCCCACTACAATCTGGTTTCTCTTTCTCTTCTTAGCCTCGTCTGCTTTTGATTTGAGCTTTCTCATACATAAAAATATTCATCTAAGTATAAAAAGTTTTCCCGAAAGCTCTCGCAATAAGGTAAAAATAAAAAAAAATAAAAAAAAATAAATTGAAAAACTAAGCAGTTTCCTCAACAATTTGACTTGCGGTCTCAGCACTAGTTCCTTTCCACGACTTGCTTGTGTCTACGTCTTGCGTAGTCAAGTAACTTGTCGCCATAGCAGTTTCAGCAGCTTCATAACCTGCCACTAAAAGGGCAAGTTCACTTGTAAGTTCGGAAGTAGCATAACTTTTAATTATATACTGGTTTGCACCAATACCTGTTTCCGCTGTAAACGCATCTCCACAATAAGCACCACCCAATAGAGCAGTAGCAGCTGTATTTATACAACTTCCACCAACAACAATTAAGTTTTTATCACTAACTGAAGCAACGTCTGAATCTAGAACTAGTAACGCACCCATAGATGAAGCATCACTTGAAGTAGCTTCTGATGAAGTAATATATACCATTGGATTCACTATAGATTCCGGTATTGTAGCTGTTATCTTAGCAGGAGCAGTTGAAGTATCTAAAACAGATACATCTGCGCCATAAAGCGTAGTTGTTAAAGTTTCATCATCATTATCTGGATTTGTATAGAACGTTCCAGAACTTGTAACAGATCCAGTTGAAACTTCAAGAGTGCTTGTAGCATTTGAAAGTGTCACTGAAAATACATTCTGAGCAGTTGATAAACTTATATCATCTCCATCCTTATCTTGATCATCAAGGTCAACTTTAACTATCCAACTAGAAGTTGCAAGAGACGCATTTGTGTTGTTTACAGTAATAAGAGCATTATTTTGTGTTCTCATTTGTAACCAACCAGCATTATTTGCAACAGAAGAATAACCAAGTTGAGCAGTTGTCAAAGTAATATCAAAGTTGTTGCTTGCTCCAGATGAAGCGTTAGCAAAACTAAATGTACTTCCTCCTAACTTTAAGTCAAAAGTTCCAGTACTAGTTAATGATACTTCTCTACTTTGTTCAACTCCAGCGATATCAAATGTCACTTTTGGATCAGTGTCTGTAACCTTATCTGCACCTCTATATCTAACTACAAAACTTCTTGCATCATCTGAATATATTGCAGGATTAGCAGTATTTAATACAAAGTAATCTTCGTCGGTAATTGTACCACTTGCGTTAAGAACTAATAAATCCTTATCGGCTGTATCATACTCTCCACCCTTAAGTCCAGTTGCTGTAGCATAAACCACAGGCAACTCAACAGCATCACCATTAAAATTATTAAAGTTTAATGTGTATTGTTTGTCAGAGTTAGAAGGTAATAAACTAATTTCTTCTGAATCAAATTCAGCTAGTCCATTGAATACAATATCCCAATTTTGACTAACCAATACTTCTGGCTCATCAAGATTAGCAGCTTCACTAAGTTTTCCATTTACAGGAACATATAGGTCGTCTTCAGCAGTCATGTTAATAGATATTTCTGAAATAGAAATATCTGATCCAGCTTCAGTTGATGTTATTGTAACAGCAGCTTCACCTATAGTTTCACCATTAACAGTCAGTGTGGACCCAGTGTTCATTTCAATTTTATCAGCACCTAAATGGAAAGTAGCTTGCATTAAACCTCCGGCGAAATTCTGATATGTAATATCCGAAACACCAAGATGTGTACCGTCTGCAAGTTTAACTGTCTCCCCCTTATTCATTTTATCAAGGGTAACTCCATCTACAGTAAATTGAGCTTCTGTTGTAGAAGAAACAAGAACGCTAACGTCTTTGCCTCCAACATTAATAGTTTCGTCATTTTTAGCAATTGCCTTTTCAGCACCACTCATCAAAGTAAGCTCTACACCACTTGTACCGTTATTTGCAGTAGTAATTGTATATGTTTTACCTAAAAAGGTAATGTCTTTATCTTCTATATCTGATAATTCAGTATCAGGTTCGATATCGGACTTAAGATTTGTTGTAAAATCCATAACATATCTAGCAATTACTGCGCCATCACTTATTTTGAAAAATAATCCAAGATTACTATCATCATCTTCAGTGTATACAACACTTGAAGAAGATGCATCATCAAAGTAAAAGAATTGCTCATATTTTGCATCTCCTTTTTCGTTTGACAATATCCCATCTGTTAGAAGGGCTAAGTTAGATTCATCAATGTATTTTTCTACATCATATATACTTTCACCTAATTCTAAATTATCTGAAGTTGTTTGTACTGACCATGAATCACCATCGATAACAGTTGATCCACTTGTAACAGTAACACCAGTATCTAAGTTAGTTTGAATGCTTCCCGCTTGAGCAAAATCTGTTTGTGCAGCGCTAGCTCCATAAACAACGGCAACATTTGCAGCACCGTTTGCCACGAATGGCGCAGGGTAATTTGCAGCAGCTGCGAATCCAATACCTGAAACAGTCATTAACGCACTAGTTACGATTGCTGAGATTTTTTTAAAATTAAATCTCATTTATTTTTAAACCTCCTTTCAACTATATTAAATATGTTACCTAAGGCAACTTCTCCCAATAAATCAATTATAGGGTAAACCAATTTATTAGATGAGTATGAACCATTCTGTTTCCTCTTTTGTTGTAAATCCCTATAGAACATTTTGATTATATTACAAAATAGAATTTTCTTTAAAAGGCTTACTCTTTTGCTTGAGGTGTTTTACCTATAAAACAAGAGATTTTGGTGGTTTTTTTATAAAGGTTGTGGTGTCACCAAGAAAACAACACAATGCTACCAAAACAATACAACCAAACATTTATTAATATAGGGTATTTATATATAATATATATAGAGGATAAATAGATATATGAAAAACATGCTTCACATATATCTATTCAAAAATACCAGATATGGCAAAAAAGATAATAAAAACACGAGAGATAACGATAATAGAATCCAAAGGAGCTTTTTCATTATTTAAAAAATCACCTCCGAAAAAAAAAGATTATAATTTCGATGGACTTCTTTCTTTAAGACAACTTCTCAGCAACGAGAAAGCAAGAATTATACATACGATAAAAAATCAAAAACCAAAATCAATTTATGAATTAGCGAAAATTCTAGGTCGAGGTTTTAAATCCGTAAATGATGACCTTAAACTTTTAGAAAGATTTGGTTTTATTGAATTTGTCGAGGAGAAAACAAAAAATAGAATAAGACATAGACCAGAAATTATTGTTGATACAATGATTATAAATATAAAAATTTAATAATAAACGCTAAAATGAATATCAATATTATTTGTGGCTGGAATATATCCAGTTTTAATCGACGATGTAACATTACCTTCTTCGAATATTAAAAAAGATTCTTCGTCGCCAGAAGACATTCTTAATCTATAACCCTTGACAGCAAAATTTTCACCAGCTGACCAACTTGCATCTAAAATATTTTTAATAGTTGAATTTAAAATGTCGCAAGCAGATTTCTCGTCGAGACACATTTTATTTTGATAACAATCTGAAATTAATTTAGAAACAGGCTGTAATTCTAAGTGAGTTTTACATTCTGTTGTATACCATGACATCGATGTCAAAAAACTCGAAATTTCATAGCTATTAATAATCTCTTTATCCCGACCGCTCATTGAAAGACTTAATAAAACCAAAAGAATAACAGCTACAATAATAATTATTAAACCAAATCCAACCATTTCTTCTTGCCCTTTTTTATTTTTTCGCAACCCAGAAAATTTTAAAATATTTTTATTCATTTGTTCTATCCTCCGGATATACAAATAATAATGCGATTTCGCATTTTGAAAATATATAGCCTTCATCAACTTCTTTTCTGCATAATGTTACATATGTTGATTGCTCAGATCCAAGCGCTACATTTTTTTCAAAAATAGTTATAAGATTGCAGTTTGGATAATTACCCTCACATTCAATATCTGTCAACCCATCACCTTCTTTTGGAAATATTTTACGTATTTGTATTTTTCCAACACCCCAAAGATCTTCATAATCTTTATTATTTTGAACATAGTTTTTTAACATCATAATTTTATCGCTATCAATACAATTAATTTTAGATGTTCCAAATGCACTTCCGCATGAAAATTCAGGAGAGTTTGCTAATTTTGAAACCAATAGCATCGCATTTTTATCCTCAAGACCTAAAGCTGTTTTTTTTAAATCTGAAAATTTTAAAACCAAAACGAACATTCCAGCTAAAACAAAAAACAATGTTACAGCTATAAGCATAAATGCCATTTGCTGAATTTTTAATTGTCCCCTTTTTACCATAGCTGACACTCCATTCCATCATTTTTCATTCTAACGTCGTCGATAGGTATATTTGACAGTTCACCTGAACTTTTTACACCTTCGAACATTCCAGCTAAATAATTAAGACCAACATTTGAACCACACCCAACCCTAGTTGTAAAAACTTCTTTACTTGAATAAATTTCTGCTAATGACTTGGCTCGTTTCATCAATCTTTTTACTTGACATTCATATATATCTTTATTTGAAAATATCGTTGCATACATCAGAGCATCATTAACAAAATAAAGCGTCTCTCCATCTTTTTTAGTGTATCCTCCATCATAATTCACAACAATATCACAATCTGATGCAACATTAAAGCAAACATTAATACTATTGTCAGGACATTTTTCTTCAGATTCTTCAAGATGTAAATTTCCTTGACTTAGTTTTTCAATATCATTTTCAATATCTTTTAATCCACTAGATCCCTTAAGTCCCTTGAAACAATAGTTTGTTAAACTTGAACTCATATAGACCAAGTCTGAAACCTTAAATGGGAATTCAAATGGCTTAGAAAATAAATAGAATGTTTTACCTTCCTCGATTCTATTTGAAAATATATATTTATTTTTAAATAGAGATTCAATTTCAGGTTCCGTCCATTTATTAAAACTTTTTTGAGAAATCATAATACCTTGATCCCCAAACAAACCTTCCTCATGACAACGATTAAGAATTCGTGATTCGGCGGGAACATCAAATGATTTTGTTTTATCCGATTCTACGCCGGTTTCTAAAAGATTTAACAATGCACCTATTTCTTTTCCAACTTTAACGTCACTAATAGTTTCTTCAGTTTTCATAATTTTAGTAACAGCAAAGATAGCTAAAAATAAAATAAAAATTCCAACAATAATTGCAAAAATCCATGAAAAAGAAATTTCCAACGCACCGCGTCTATTAATCACCAATTTTTTCATATTAAATAAAAGAATCTGTTGCTTTTAAAATTATTCACTAATTAAAACAAAATTTTCACCAAAAGATTTGCTTATAGTTAATTCTAATTTTCCATCTTGAACGTCAATACAAAAAGGATTTTTTGATTTGATCATCGAATCTAGATTTATATGTTCTATTTTGATGCTTTTTAGAGAGCCAGATGATTCAAAAGGATAGAAGAATAAATTTTCACCATTAAGTCCATTCCAACACATATCTTCAAAATCATCAGACATTCTACCTGAAGATCTTTCACAATCCGCAAAACAAACCTTTTTTATTTTTTTACAAACATTGTATGTTATAGGACGCGATTCTCCATGACCACTCCAGATATTATCAACGTCACTTTGAAGATCTTTCACAAAGCTTCCAGTTAAGACCCCACATTGAATTCCTAAAAACATTTTGATTGCATAAAATGCAAAAGTCATAAATGCAATAATTAAAATAATAGAAAAAATCATTCCAAAAGAGAGTTTTAGTTGACCTCTTGAATTATTCATTCTTCTTCAGGCTCTGGAGCTGTAAAAGGTTTAACAATAATACTACATACATTTTGAGGGGTTGGTTCCCTTGAGTAAATATCTTTACATTTAACATAATAAAATGTATCAGTTTTCCATTCAACTACATGATTGACACTATTGTGAGTTGTCATTTTTACTCCATCTGCAAAAGGATAATCACAATCTTTTGTATGATACACACATTCTGCCTCTTCATTTGTTATCAGTTTTAAATATTTATTATCGTCATAATAAGCTCTAACAACAATTGGAGCCTCTCTGTCTGTTTCAATAGTATAATTTGTGTATGAAACATCCGCATTTCCTGCAAAATCCGAACATCTAATTGCACATTCATATTTTCCACTAGATGCAGAAATTAAAGCTTCATGTAGGTGTGTTGAAAACGCATCACTATATTCGAAACTTGTCCACGATGTTTTTGATCCACCTATTTCTGTGCATGATTCTGAATATTGACAATGAGCTTTACCTGAATCGTAACCTGCTGATGTTTCAACTTCTAACTGAACTCTAACGGAAGAGGATGAGTCTTTACGTGTTCCTTCGGGTTCAATTGATTTTATTACTAAAGGTTGTGATCCGATTAATCCAATTTTAAATGATTCAGTATTTGCATTACCGCTTGTATCATTACATCTAAAGTAAAAAGGTGTTTCAACTGAAAAATCTTTTAATCCATCTAATGTCCCAGTACATGGAAGTGTCATTTTTTTATCCATATCGCTTAGATCTTTTTCACATTTAAGATTATTTTCCATTTGATCATAACTCTTGTCAGAGATATCCCATTTACACGATGCAGGCTCATTAACATATATTGCAATATCTAATTTTGTTTGATTGAATGAGAACGGAGATCCATCAGGAATACTTGATCTCATAATCCTTGGGGGCGTTACATCGGGAGCGTCGTCAACACAGAAGCTAAATACATAATTTGCCTCATTTGAATTGCCATTCGCATCTTGGCATCGCACGTATATATCTAAATCTTGATCTCCTGTTTTTAATGTAATATTTTCAGATTCAAGAGCTTCTCTACTCGGGATACTAATTATTTGAGAATGATTCATTTTTGATAATGATGTTCCACCAAAGAATAATGGCATTTTTTCAAAACCTTCTGGAATATCTAGAAGCTCAACACTCATTTTACATTTTGCAGGTTCATTTAATATTATTCCAAACTCAATAGGTTCAAAAGGAGATACACACTCATTACCATCTGACTGGTCTTTTGAGATAATTTTAACACCTTCATCTGGAAGTGCAATGGCAGTATTTGGAGTATATTCATAATCTTCAGTTAGAATGTTTGCCCACGATGTAATTTGAGGAGGAACATGATCATCTCGATGCACCCATACACACATTGCCTCACCCGAATCTTCAGAGTTTACTAATTGACACGCTTGACCCAAGCTTCTACATTGATATTCTGAACACCCTAATAAATCATCTTGATTACATAAATCACAATTATTTCCACCTACGGGAGCATCCCATGGCTGACAATCAAAGTTGTATATTTTTTGATGTTCAAATTTTAAAACCATAACAAATACAGCAATTCCTATTAGGGCACCAATTCCACCACCAGCAAGCTTGGATACATCGCCAGCCACATCTCCTTCGACCAAAAGAGAGGTTATAAGCGAACCAACAGTACCACCAGCACCAATAGCAGCACTTGCAGCATCTATCCAATTAGATTCACCTTCAACGTCTGGAATAAATCTTAATACATTTACAATAGCTAAAAGCCCTGCTGTAATTGTTAATCCTAGAACAAGCGAAGACATAGTTGCTCCCATTCCAGCGAATAGCCCACCTTTTTTATCTTCTGTTTTAGAAGATTTTTTATTGGTATTCTTTATTTCCCCTTTTGGTAAAACATCAGGCATTCCAATTGTTTCTGTGGGGTTTGTTGCCGATGCCACATCTTTATCATATTGTATCATTCCAAAAATATCATCATCGTCCACATTTAAAACTTCATCTATTTCATCATCTGCCATAGTACTCCCACTAACAACTCCAATTCCACCTCCAATAGCATATGAAATTGCAATAATCCCAATTAGTAATACAAAAATTTGAGTTAACGCCATCAATCCTTTATTATTCATTCTTTATCACTCCCTTCTGATCTATCTGCCGGACCACCATAACCTTCCCAAAATAAATCAGTTATATGAAAATATCTATCTTTTGGTTTCTTACTTTTAGGATCGTAGCCAAGCTCACTTGTTTTATAATTTCCTTTGGATCCACAATCGCCTAATGAAGTACATAAATTATTCATGGAAATAGGCCAACTTGGATCTGCACAATGACAATTTTCAATACATGTCCAATCCTTAAGTCCATTAGCATTCCATATACTTTTCTTATATTTAACAACACATGTTTCAGAAGCTAATCCGCATAATAAATTACCTTCATCTTCTATTTCCCAAAAATTATAACCAGGTGAAAAAAGCGGAGTACACGATACATATCCAGGTATTTCTATCCATCTACAATCCCTTCTATCTGTATTCGTACAATCTTTTTCATTTATCTGATGTACACAATCCTGCCATATATTAATTCTACATCCAGCAAATGTAAACTTTTCACCAGATTGTCCTTCAACCTCAGTTTCTACACAAATTTGTTGTCTAAAATCATCACATGGTTCAGCCATAACTTCCCCATTATAACACACTAATCGAGTATATCGACTTCCTGGAAGATTTTCTTCTACATTAATAATATCACGAGGATTAATATTTAAATTATCTTCATTAAGCTTAATTGAAGAAGTCCCAGATGAATCTGCGCACCAACTTTCTCCATGTTCTTTAGGTTCACCTTTCCACGTGCAATCCAAATCTTTACATATATTTCCACCATGTTCAGGTTGATTTAAAATACTAGCTTTGCCACAGACACTCCCATCTAAATAATTACAATTCCCACATGTTTTAGGAGTAATTGCTGGATCACAATCAGTATATTGAATTTTGTCCCAATATTCATCTGTCCCACTATGTTTTGTAGAATCATATACATTTGCTGTATTACCACATGTGTCTAAATAATAAATCTCATCTTTTCCCTCTACGCACGTTGTTCTTTCTGTTCGAGCACAATTTGTATTTAAATCGTTAGCTGTACATAAAACTCCTTCATGAAATTTAGTATTAGAACTTTCTATACCAATTTCCATATCTTGACATTCTTTTTTTGTTACCATTCTGCATGTTCTTTCAAATTCTTTTTCAAAAACACATGCACCTCTAACGTTAGGTTTAGCATTAGCAAGGCATTCAATTTCGCTTGTTATGTCTGGCCTAAATATAAGATCAGTTCCATAATCAGATCCAATTTTTTTACATCCTGGATGTGTTGTGAATGCAGCTTGATCACCAATTAAACAACATCCTAATTGACATTGAGGTACTTCTGAGGAATCTCTATTGTCCCATATACTATCATCTGAATCTAAACATGCAGCCTCTCCAACATTTTCTCTACATCCCCCATTCGATATATCAATACACGTACCACCTTTACAAAAACTTGTAGCCTCACATGATGTTGGAACACTTTGAAAACCTTCAGCACATTGATCCCTTTCCGCATCTTGACACCATGAACCAGGCGTAGTTCCATCATTCCCAACCAATCTTTCGCAACAATATGAAGTTTCAGATGCAAGCACACCCCCAATTAGTAAAATTCCTAAAATTAATATTAAATTTATTTTTCTCATATTTTTATATATCCTGGAGGTAAAGCCAAACTTCTTGTTGCAAACTTAAATGATTTTTTATCATTCCTATCTGTCAGAATATAAACAGTTGTACCATCTGATTGTTTTTTCTTTTCAACTTTTAAATCACGATAATATGTCATATATCTTGTCGTGTCTGAATCTCCAAGTTTCGCCTCCCAATTTAAAATACTATTTGCAATAGAAGTTAGTTCATAAAGATTGTTATTCAAAATAATATTAAACGATTCATATTTTTTTGTTTCTTTTTTTGTTAAAGTTAATTCGTCATTGATTGTTGCAACAATCCTTTTTGGTAGAAGTTCAATATTAAATTCACCTGACTTAAAAGACACCTTGTATCCTTTTTTCTTGTAAGCATCTTCTAGGGATTTAATACATTCATTTTTTTTATCTTCAATTGCGCGTAAAATTTCAGATTCAATATGTGTAGCTAATGCTGGCTGTTGTATCATACATGGCGTATAATATTTATTTGTATAACAAAGATATTCTAATTTATCTTTATTGTGTGTAAAATAATGTGCCGGATTTAAACTACCTCCTTGAGAAGATAAAAGTGTAACAGCATTTGCCATTTCATCTTCTAAACAATTTTGTAAAAATCCTTCAGGGTTTTCAGCCTCAAAATTAAAACCTGTATAAAATTTAGGATATAAAAGTGAAACTAAAATACCAACAGCAACAATGACCATCGCGACTATAATAAAAATAGTTACTTGTCCTCGTTCACCCTTTTTTTGCATACTCATTTTATGTTTTTTAAGTTTATAAATTTAATCAGGAGATTGCTTTACAATAATAGCATATTCGCCATCATTACTTTTCCCCCAAACGTCCTTACATTTAATATAATATGTTTCATCACTTTCTGTTTGAATATTATGTGTTTTTGAAAATACAGTAGAAGATTGAATATTAAAATCGGTCCATTTCGAAGTATTGTAAAAACATTGGGATGTTTCATCTGTTACAAATGTTAATTGATTTCCAGAAGAATATACTCTAATAATTTCGGGAGCAGTACTATCAGAAACAATTTCAAATTTAATAACATCTTCTACAAAGTTTCCAGCATCATCTATGCATTTTATTGGAAAATTATAGTTACCTTGACGCTTATTTGAAAGCATTTGGGTATTAGTTGTTTTATCTTCACGTCCTTCTTTATCAAGAAATTTAATTTTATAATCATCTCCCCACCAGCAAATCGATTCTCCATTTTTTGCCCCACCAGATGTTTTAACAATAGAAAGAACATCAATATAACGTAATAATCCACCAATTTCGAAATCATATCCATTATCAGATAAAACTTTATCATCACCATTAAACACTTCAAGCTTAATTGATTCAATTGTTAATTCAGAGTTTGAAGTATATAGTATATACTCGTAATCATCTTTATTTACATTATCTGAATTATCTTTACATTTTATATAAATTTTATTTTCTTCTAAGTTAAGATTATTCAATGTTGTACTACATGGCCACCCACCATTATTTTTATTATAATCTGTCATAAAATTTGTATTGCAGGACATTTCTCCAAGCATATTTTCATAATCCACTCCAGACTCATTACTATATTTACATGTTGCAGGTTCATTTGTCCACATTGTCATTTCTAAAGTTTCTACATCATATTCTAAAAATGATTTAGATTCAGGATTGAATTTAGTAGATGTATGACTAACTGCTTTTTCATCGGGACCTGAATTAATTTTAGCACCTACAATATATGAACCACCTGATGGATTTCCATTATAATCTTTACATCTAACATAGAGTTTGAAATTAGCATAATAAGTTTCCATTAATTCCGTCACTTCTTTCTCAGCTAATCCAAGAACATTTATTGGTGGCATATTAAATTCAATATAATGTTCTTTCCGGTATCCATGTTGACCTAATGTTTGATCCATGGCATCAAAATCTGTTGCGCTATTATCTGTATCAAATCGACACATTGTATACTCATCTGTTTTTAATGTAAATTTAACAGGCGTATATTCTTGAATGCGTCCATCTTCTCTCATTGTATTAATTACGTCAACACCATTTTCTGTTTCTTTGAATACATATCCTTCCGTATCAATATTTCCAGGAGATATGATAGGAGCTTTATTTTCTAGAGGCACATATTCACAAGTTGGATTTTCTAATTCATCATCACCAAGCAGAACGCAGTTTAAACCGATACTTTCACATTTGTATTTATTACATGGAAACTTAGGATCATCATCACAAGCATTACAATCCTGTTTGCCTTCAGGAGGTTGCCAGGGGTAACATTCAAAATTCATTGTAAGCTCTCTTGTTTGACCCCATTTTATAGTATATGCTAGAATTGCAGTAATGGTACCAGCTATCGCAAATGCCCATCCAACAGGATTCCATGCATTTGAAGCGGCAATAGCTCCCATGGATCCAAGTAGATTTCCAGCTAGCATACCAAAACCAAGTCCAGCAGTAGTCATCCCTATTATCGCTATAATTGCTCCTTCATTTTCCATGTCTAATAAATTATTTAACATTAAAGATAAGCCCATTCCAATTCCAGCACCAATTGCAGCAACTCCGAACCCAGCGAACCCAGCACTCGTCCCAAGATATGTAACAGACCCCGTAGACAACATTCCAAGCGCCCCAACTGCTCCGGATGTATATGCTAAAACTTCTTTTTGAGAAAAATCCTTATAGTCTTTTCCAAAACCAAGAACTTCAAACAAGTCTTCATTAGCACCATTTAAAGTAATATATTTTTCTTTATTTGTGCCACGAGGAATAGCAAGGTTTTTAACACGTCCAGAGTATAAGTCTGAATGAAAACGAGAAAGATGTCCAAGAATTAAACCACCAACTGAACCATCACTTCCCCACACATCTATATTATCAGTACCTTCTCCTTTATAATTTATATAAGTTCCACAATCCCCCATTGATGTACATAAATCATTCATTTCTTCTATAAATTCCCAACGAGTACATCCTTCATTTTCTTTAAATCCCCAGTCTCCATGTATATTGTCCCTCTTTTGTTTAATTATACATTGACGATTTGCCATCGAGCAAAGTTCTTCGTTTTTAACAATATCTGATTCTATATCACCTTTCAGGTCAAGTCCTATTGGATATTTGGGAACACATGTACTAAATGCAAATGCAACATCAACATTAACATGATTTAAAGTACAAAATCTATTTTTTTCACATTTTTCTACCATATCATCTTCTTCATTATAACTTAAGCAACTTGACCAATCATTTACTAGATTAGTTGCTTCAACAAACTTGCTACCATCAGGCCTTTCTGCCATACTTTGTGCACAAATTTTTTCACGATGTTCGCCTGCAGTTTCTATATTAACAATCCCATTCGCACATGACGCTCTCCAGTGTTCGCTACCAACAGTTGATTGTGTATCTATTATTGGAAATTCATATATGCACCATGATTCCCCATTTGCAGGATAGTATCCATACATATCATTAAAATCTTTAAGAACAGCATTATTTGTATCATAACATCCTAAATCTTTACATACATAATCTCCATCTTTTACTCCATCTTTTTTAAAAGAACATATACTTTCTGCATTAACGTGGCAATTTCCACATGTTTTTGAATTTATATTACCATTTCCATCATTACAACTTTGGATTTCTTCTAGGATTTTTCCATCATTAAAACTTTTTGTTTTATCTGAATCATATATATTTTCTCTATTACCACAGCTATCAAACCAATATATTCCATGAAGTGAATTTCTTTCATTTTCAGATGCACAACTAATTGTTTCTTGAGGTTTACATAATCCAATTTTTTCATGTGAACACAAAAATCCTTCTTCAAATCTACCATTACATGAATCTTTATAGGTTATTGAGCACATGTTATCAATAATACATGCACCTCGTTGTTCAGATTTAAGTAAATCAATACACTCAGGCTCTAAGAATCCATTTCTAAAATCAACCTCAACCCCTTCTTTTAAAGACAAAATCTCACATCGCTTTTTGTTTAAAAGTTCAGAATAACCCTTTTCTTCAAGAACACAGCATCCCTTAATTGCCTCATCAATGTTGCACATTGGATCATCAAACCATTTTCCACCTTGTGAGGTGCATGTTAACTGTGGAGAATTTTTAGAAGGTTCACCTGTACTTTCATCAATGCAGCAGCCAAGTCTACAGTCATCAACATTTTCACAGATGGTAGGGATAATTGATGTTTCACAAATATTTTTTTTAGATAATGTTATTTCTTGACATATTTCACCATTAAGAAGCTTAGGGCAGCAGACGATTTCATCATTTATTTCTGCATTCACTTCAGCAGAAACAATTCCAATTTGTTTTATATTAAAAAAGCTAATTAAAAAATTTCCAATCAATTTTTCAAAACTTTTTTCGGGTATATCTATTTTTATATTATTATTTGGATCGTTAGATTGATCTATAAAATAACTTTGAGCAACTGCAAAATTCATCATTAAAGAAATAGAAAATATGCACATAAAAAATATTAAATTATTTTTATTTACCATAATCCAGCTGGAATAGAACACCCCCTTACAGCGAATCTAAATTTTTCATAACTATTTTCATATTCAAGTGTATAAATTTTTATAGAATTAGTAATATGACGAGATATTTGATATTGAGGATGAAGAACGTGGTAACCATCAGTTGAAAAATGACAATATTGACTTTCTTGATTTACTATTTCTCTGGCTAAATTACCTAATTCGTAAATTCTACTAGGAATTGAAACATTAAAATTTTCATAAATAGTTGGAGTATCAGTTCTCATTAAATTAAGTTTTGCATTTATATTTATTAAAACTTTTTTTGGATCAAAGTCTAAATCAAAATCACCTCTAGAGTAATGAGTTTCGACAGCAAACCCTTCTTTTTCTAAACCTTCACTAAGTTCATCAATGCACTCGTCAACCGTATCCGAAACATAAGTTTTTAATTCATTCTTCATATGTTTCATTAAGAGAGGCATTTGATTTTTACAAGGATTGAAATCATTTCTATTAAAACATAAATATGAAATATTAACTGAATCTTCACCAGTAAATTGAAAGGGTTGATAGAATACTGGATTTACAGATCCACCTTGTGATGAAATTAAAATAATTCCCTCCTCAACTTGATCTTCAATACAATTTTTCAAAAAACCGGCAGGATTTTTACCAAAATCAGTACCCATTCCGGGTAAAATATTTCCCTTTAATGTAAAAAATAAACCAGTGGCAACAACAACTATAATACTAACAACAATAAAAATTGTAACCTGTCCTTTATTTTGCATTTTCTTTCATAAATAATTTAATTGCTTCTTCTATAACATGAGACCTGTTACGATATGAGCCTTTTTTCAAAAACATATCTATTAATTTCAAATTCTTTTCATCTATAGTTGCAGAAATTCTAGCCTTCATATATTAAGTAATACAAAATGCTACTTTATATACTTTGTGTTAAAAAATATATTAAATCATATTAAGTAATACAAAGTATTACTTAATATTAAGATGTTTTTCTAAATTGGCTTTTAAATCAGAGACTTTTAAGTCATCACCTTCTAAAAGTACTGTAATTTTAGCATGGGGCAATTCAATTTCACCTTTAAATAGAATATAAACTCCTTCTCCCCCAAATGATCTACGATATGGAAATCCCAGACCTTCTATGATTTTAATTTCAGGATTGATTTTTTTAAGTATATTTTCAAATTGTTCTAAATAATCCACATCCTCTCTTTTGTATTCAATTGTGTCTATCATTTCTTAATCATCAGTTTCAACTCTTGGAGCTAAAATAAAACTCATCTCCATGCCTTTTGGCTTAACGTCTAATCTTAAGGGGTGATCATTTGCAAAATTTAAAACAACCTTATCTGTTAATTTAGCAGCTTTCAAAAATTTTTGTAAATATTCTAAACTATAACGTGCTTTACAATCTTCAGCTTTTATTTCAGCTTCATCGCCTGAAAATTCAGCGCGCGCAGAATTGATTCCTTTAGCCTCAATAACAAATTTTCCATCTTCAACTATAAAAGAGCATGCATCTGCAACAATTTTACAATCCTCAACCGAATCCACAAAATCAACACTTTGCAATTTCACAACTGAGCTAAATTCTAAAGAAGGTATACTTTTGTCTTCACTGTCAATTTCAATAAGTCCAAGACTAAATTTACGACGAATTCGATCTTCAATTTGAATTTCTAATTTGTTATCTTTTTTTTCAAAAATTAAAGTCGACTTCGCACCACCACGTTTCAAAATCTTTTTCAAATCATCTAAGTTAACACCCAATGTTTCACTTTCAGCCTCAAATTGAGTAAATGAACTTTTCGGTAATTTAAACGCAACCATTGAAACATTCGCAGGATCCATCGCAACAACACTTAACCCAAATTCATTAACTTTCAATCGAACTTCCATAACAAGATCCGAGATAATTTCAACAGCCTTTGTTAATATAACGGGATTTTCTAATTTAATTAACATGAAAACTAAAAAACATCTCCTCTTTTAAACATTATTGTGATGAAAAACAATATAAAACAATATAAATTACAAACCCTTTCATAAATCATGGAAAATTTTAAGCCAAAATCTATACGAGAAGAAAGAGTAAGAAAAATAACCCATCTATATTATTCTAAACCAGAAGTTCAAAAGGCAATTTTTAAATTTTCAAAAAATAGAGAAATTTCACCAAGATATTTCGAAGGTTTCGGAACAAGACCAGATTCATTGCAATATTTAGGAGATGTTTTAGGATTTGTGAAAAATGGTGCAACCTCTTTGCATTGTTCTGAAGAATTATGGAAAGATCCTATGAATATTAAAACAGGAATGACAGCCAAAGAATCAGACAAATTAAGAACAGGGTGGGATCTATTGATAGACATAGATTGCAAATGGTTCGATTATTCAAAATTAGCAGCAAAAGCAATAATTCAAGCATTGAAGCAAAATAAAGTGGAAAACATAGGTTTAAAATTCTCAGGTTCAAAAGGTTGGCATATAATAGTTCCATACAAAGCTTTTCCAAAACAAATTGCAGGCGAAAACACAAAGGACTTATTCCCAGATTTACCAAGAAAACTCGTGGCATATTTGGGAGCTGAAGCTGAAAAAATAATGGAGCAAAATTTACCTGAAGATTTTGATAAACAATTTAAGGATGTAAAAATAAAACGAGGAATAAAATGCAATAGATGTAATAATATAGCAGATGAATTTATTTTGACAGATTTTTTTTGTCCAAATTGTAAAATTGGAGAACAAAGAAAACTTCCAAAAGAAAACATAAAAGAATTTAAATGTCCAAGTTGCAGAAAAAAATTCGAAGTAAAAAAGTCAATACCTTATTCAGAATGCAACCAATGTCAAATAAACTCAGGAACGAATCCAGATAATTTTTCAAAAAGCATACAAGAGGACCTATTCGAATTAATGGGATTGGATATAGCCCTGGTTTCCCCAAGGCATTTATTTAGAATGCCATATTCTCTTCATGAAAAAACAGCATTATCAAGCGTAGTAATCGACCCAAAAGAAATAGATGGTTTTGAATTTAAAGACGCAAATGCATTAAATGTAAAAGTAAAAAATTTTATGCCAGATTCAGATGAAAATGAAGCCAAAGAATTTGTTATGCGAGCATTGGATTGGTATAGCTTAAACAAGCCAAAGCAAAGCATCCAGAAAACAACAGGAAAATTTGCAAATTATGCAAAAATAAAATTAGAAAATTTAAAAGATGAAAATTTCCCACCATGTATTAAAAAAATATTAGAAGGAATTAGCGATGGTAAAAAACGAGCGGTATTTGTTTTAATAAATTTATTTAGATCAATAGGATTAGAAAAAATTGAACTTGAAAAAAGAATATACGAATGGAACGAAAAAAACGAAGTTCCATTAAAAAAAGGATACATAATTTCACAATTAAATTGGAGTTATAGACGAAAGCCAATATTGCCTCAAAATTGTAAAGAGTTTTATCAAAATCTTGGAGTGTGTTTGCCAGACCAATTTTGTTCGAAATTAAAAAATCCAACAAATTATGTAATTAGAAAAAATTTAATTCAAAACAAAACAGAAACGAAAGTAAAAAAAACAAAACTTAAAAAAAATTCTAAAAAAACAAAGAAATATTTATAAACAACATTTAACTATCTTGTTTATGAAAAAAAGAGTGGTTGCATTATCTTTATTGTGCCTATTGGTATTTAGTTTATCTTTTATTATAGCAGAAGATGATGAATGTGGAAAGGATTGCAAAAGAGAAAAGGCGATAGATTGTTTGACAGAAAAAATAGGAGGTGATTGTTCGAGCTTAACAACTGAAGAAAAAACATTCGCATTACTTGGATTAGGTGAATGTAGAACTGAACTTGTTAATGATGCAAAAAATGAAAGTGAATGTTGGCCAAAAGACAATTGCGATTTAAAATCAACAGCTCAGGCAGTATTGGCATTAAAAGATACGGAAAATATTGAAAAAGCAAAGCAATGGATGCTTTCTAAAAAAACAACACCGAAAGAATTGGAATGGCTTTTGCAGGTAGATCAGACAGTAGATGAAATAGCAAAATGTACAATATCATATAAAGACAAGTCGATATCCGCTACGATAAGTAAAGATAAGTCAGTAACAATAGATAGTAATTCATGCTTAACTGTAATGGATAATTATTGGTTTAAAATAGCACAATCATGTCAAGACAATATATTTGAAATAACATGTGACCAATCATTTAAAACAAATTTGATTTACAAACAAACAAACAAACCAACTATGTATGTCTCAAGCAACACACATTCGGGATCAGTAGATTCAACAACAACGGAAGAAATTCATTCATCATGTTTTGGAAATTCAAATATATGTAATTATGAGGGAACACTTTGGGCAACATTAATTCTTGAAACATTAAGGATAGATACGGCAGAATATATGCCATATTTAGTAACGTTAGCAGATAGCAATGAAAAATATATGCCAGAAGCATTTTTATCACATTTTGATCAATCTTTTACAAACGATTTTATTAACAAACAATACTCAGAAGGATCATGGAAATATAACAATGATAAATTTTATGGAACAGCTTTAGCATTATTAACATTAGATTCTGGATCAGAAGTAGAAGCGAAAGCTGAAGAATGGATTTTTGAGGAACAAGGAACAGAAGGAGAAAATGAGGGGTGCTGGGATGATGGAAATAAGGTGGACACGGGATTTTTATTATATTCAATGTTTGGAGGAGTACAGGGAGGCGGAAATGGAGGTGGAACAGAAACATTATGTTCTGATTCAGGTGGATATTGTATAAGTTCAATTGAATGTACAGTTGCAGGGGGATCTGTGTTAACTAATCCTGGTTGCGGTGTATCAATATGTTGTAGTAAGCCACAAGTGGTTTCAACTTGTGAAGATAAAAATGGAAATATTTGCACATCTGCTCAAACAAAATGCTTAGGGGGAAGGATGGAAAGTACTGAAGGCGGACAATGTTGCATCGAAGGAGTATGCACTATTCCAGAAGTTGAAGAAGATTTTTGTGAAAGTGAAGGCGGAGAGTGTAGAGCATTAGGATGTTTAGATGATGAAGAGGAATCTACAATGGAGACATGCGCTTTAGGTGATAGCTGTTGTATGAAAATAGAAAAAGAAAAAACAAGCTATTGGTGGTTATGGATACTTTTAGCTTTAATAATTTTAACAATTTTGGGAATTGTTTTTAGAGATAAGTTAAGACCATTGTGGTTAAGAGTTCAATCAAATTTTAAGAAAAAACCAAAATCAGGAATGCCTGCAAAAAGACCAGGATTTCCTCCGAGACCAGGAATGCAAAGACCTGTTCAAAGAAGAATATTGCCAACACCTGTAAGAAAACAAATGAGTCAAAGACCTCCTCAAAAACCAAAACAAGAATTAGATGACGTTCTTAAAAAATTGAGAGACATGGGGCAGTAGGTTTCAAAAACTTTATTAACCCATCAGACTTTTATTCAATATGAAAAAAATTATATTTTTAATCTTATTATTGTTACTACCTTTAATGTCTTCTGTTGAAGTTGAAATGAAATCTAATTTTAGTCAAGGAGAAACATTAATTGCAAAAATTTCAGGAAATTTTTTAAAACCAGTATTGGATAAAAATATTTTTTTCTATAGAGATTATACATTAGTAGCAATTATACCTGAAGTGAAAAAATTTAAAGATGAGTTTTATGTTTATGCACAGCTTCCAGAAAATGAAGCAAATTATTCAATCTCGATACAAGATGTACAATACATGAAGGGGAATAAAATTTCAGAAGAATACATTGTAAAAAACTTTTCGATATCAAATGAAACAACAATTTTTTCAATAAATCCTGGATTTTTTGAGACAACAGGAGATGTTGAAATAGAAGTTCAAAACTTTCAAGATAAGAAAATAAATATTGAATTACGAACAAGTGAATTAATTGAATCATCACCAAAAGGATTTTGGGAAAGTCTTTTTTCAGGGAAAGAAGATTTATCTAAATATGAAAAATCAATAACACTTATATCAGGAGATAAAAAAATAATTGAATTCACATTAGAAAATATTACAAAGGATGAGTTAAGATACATTGAATTAAAATCAAGCGAGCAATATTATAACATACCTCTTTTTGTAAAATTTGAAGAACAAATTTGGGAGCCTGTTGAAAATAATTCAGATGATGATGAGAATAAAAGCGAAGTTCCAATAGAAAATAATACACAGTCAAATAAGGAAAATGATTCCACCTCATCCATTAAAACATGTTCTGAAATGGAGGGAATTGTTTGCGAGGAAGGATACGAGTGTCAAGGGATTAGTGTAACAGCCCAAGACACAATGTGTTGCATAGGAGAATGTAAAGAAGTTGAAAAATCATCATGGGGAAAAACAATTGGATGGTTATTGGTTTTTATTGCAGTTGGTTTTTTGGCGTGGTTTTATAAAACAAAACAACACGGAAAAACTAGACGAAATGTTGGATTTTAGGAAAATATTCCCACAACCTCAAACCTTTTCTTCACTCTTCTTTTTTTCCATAAACTCTTTTACTTTTTTAACCATCTGTTGGTTCTGTATTTGAACAGCTTGGATTGTGCTATCTGCAATATGAATTTTTCTTGTGATTTCGCTCAGCACTTCACCTAAATCATTATTTTGCAATTTGATAAATTCAGGAGAAAGAACTTCAACATGCGAAGGCTTGTATTTGAAAACTAACATAATAAGATACATTATCTCTTCAACCTCAACTTCAATTTCCGCAAAAGCAGAATATAAATCTTTTTGGTCTTTTAATAGAGTTGGCTCTTTAACTTTTCGTTCATAAACTTCAACTTTTTTCTCATCATTCATTTTATCAATAATTTCATTCAAAACCTTTACCATATGTTCAGGAGGTCTACCTATCATTTCAAGAATCATTGTTGCTTTTATTTTTTCACTCATTTTCAAATTCACTCACATGTTTTTTTTGTTGCTTTTTTTTAATCCAAAATAAAGATCCAAGCAACACGCAAAAAATTGCAAAACAATAAATTGCGTATCTATCCATATCTTTTTCCGTTTTTATACTTTTTGGAGTTAAAATAATTGGAGTATTTCCCGTAACGGGCGACACTTTTTCCTTGTCTATATTTTTAATATCTTTCCCTAAAGCTTCGTTTTGTTTTTCAAGTTCATCATCAGGTTCTTTATCTAAATTATCTTTTGGTTCTTTAGCTTCATTTTCACATTTATTTTTTTCACCTTTTGTGGATTCTGTAAAAATCCAAGTATCACAATATTGCAATGTTCTATCATCATTTTTTGAATCATAACTTATTCCTGTTTCATCAATCAAGTCATCCCCTTTGTATAAAAAAATTCCCTCATCCGAATTATCCAACCATTGTTTTTCAAATTCATAAATAAAATAACCTGAAAAACTTCCACTTAATGTTATTTCACCACCATCATTATTCATAATCCTATAATCCTTTAGGTCAATTTCATCATCGCTATAGAATTCAATCCATTCGGTTCCAGAGTCGCTACCAGCAGGATTTAATTCGAATTCGTTAATATTAATACATGAAATAAAACTCAATAAAAAAATAACAGAAATTAAACACATAAACCACCTCATTAGTTAACAACGAATATATTTATTTTAAATATTGCTATATTTATTTCCATATTTTTCTTTGAAGTCAACATATTCAATTTGCCCTCGTTTTTCCCCTTGTTTTGCAATCCAAACTTGAGAAAAGATTTTATTTTTTAAATACCATGCACATTTTTCTTTTTCAATTTTTGAAAGTAGCCCATTCATTTTAACTTCAACAGCAATCACGCTATACAATTCATTATTAACATGTTTAATTGAAACAAAGTCAGGGAATCCTGTCCCAATTGTCATAACTTTTGAAAATGGATTAAATTTTCGCTTTGCGATAATTATTTTATTTTCATCAAGGTCAATATTGTTTCCCCATTTGTCGACAATTCTACCTTTTTCCGTCAAATCTTTTCGAACCTTTAATTCAAATCGAGCTCCTTTGGCGCGAGAATTTTTACCTTTTTTAACATTTGATTTTTTTTTAGAGGTAGAAAAAATACCAGCTTCATTCCACGACGTTTCATATTTTTCACTCCCAGCTTCTTCAATCATTTTCATAATTTTTTCTTTATTTTCTTTAGGAATTTTTTTCATATTATAAATTATCCAAGGGAGATTTAATTTTCGCAATATCAGAATTTGCTACATGTGTATAAATTTGAGTTGTTTCCAAGTTGGAATGTCCGAGTAGTTTTTGGATATATCGGATATCAGTTCCTTGTTCTAATAGATGCGTTGCAAAAGAGTGTCGAAGCATATGTGGGGTCAATTTTATTTCAACTTTTTTTCCAAAAAAATCTAAAACTTTTTGAACAGATTTTTTTGAATACTTCCCCTTTCTTCCATTTAGGATATATTCGGTATTAAATTGATAGTTGCTATAATATTTTAACAAATCTAGTTTTAAATTTTCAGATACAATTGTTATTCTATCTTTCTTTCCCTTCCCATTTTTTACATGTAAAGTATTTCTTTCAAAATCAATATCTTTTCGTTTTAAATTTATCAATTCTTGAAGTCTTAATCCAGAAGAGTAGAGAAGTTTTATAATTACTCTATGTTTGAGATTTTGACATAAATTAAGTATAGCTTTTATTTTTTCTTTACTAATTACCTTAGGTAAAGATTTCTCTCTCTTTTTTATTGGAATATCGTCAAAATTAAAAGGATGTTTTAATATTTCTCTAAAAAAGAAGCTAATTGAGGCATATTGAAGCCTAATGGAATTAACAGAAAGATTAAGTGTTAACAAATAAGACTTAACACTGTCATTTGTTAGATTAAGTCTACCTTTACTTAAAAAAGATAGATATCTAGAAACATTATAAGTATAAGATTTAATTGTCTGCGAAGAATACCCCTTTAAAATACATCTTTCTTTTAATTTTTGAAGATATCTTTGGCTATCATTAGTATAATCCATATGAGAACTTTTAGAATAAATATTATTTAAACAT
>CAYZYW010000003.1:0-44763 GCA_964482665.1 Candidatus Woesearchaeota archaeon | reverse complement strand
TGTTTCTTAAGTAAAAGAATCAAATGTTCAAGAACCGGTTTTCCTTTCATGAGAACCATTGGTTTTGGGAGATTTTTTGTTAATGATCCCAACCTTTTACCTTTTCCTCCTGCTAAAATCAGAGCCTTCATTTAAACATAACTATAATAATCTTTATAAAGTATAGTCTTTGTAAAAAGATATGACTAAGGATCTTAAAGTGCTTTTAATTTATCCCCCAAATCAGTTAATGGATATTGAAACTCCACGACCAGATGGATCATTGGGACCATTATATTTAGCATCGCAACTAGAGAAAGAAGGGTATGAGACAGATGTGTTAGATGCTTCAGTTGGAGGAGATTGTCAAAAATTGGAAGATACTTTTTATAGAAGAATTAAGCAAGAAAATGGACTAATAAGAATTGGTATGGATTTTTCAGAGATTGCAGCATTTGTAAACAAAGGAAGTTATGATTTTGTTGGAATAAATTCTAATTTTACCCCCCAAACTAATATGGTTTTTGAGACCGCTAAGGCAATAAAAGAATTAAATCCTCAAATCCCTATTTTTTCGGGAGGAGTCAATGCAAGAGCCTTAAAGCAAAGATTTTTGAATACAGGGTATTTTGAAGGCATCTGCTTAACAGGAGGAGAGCTTGTGTTTCCAAGGGTTCTTAATGAGGGAGTGGAAAGAACTCCCGGGTTTGCATATTTAGGTGGAGAGAATCCAGTTGATAAATCCTGCTTTCCAAACAATTTAGATGAATTACTTATGCCTGCTTGGGAAAAGCTCCCTTTTAAAAAATATGAAAATATTTTCTCTGCTCACGGGGTAGATGTAACTGGAAACATTCCAAAAAGATATGCTCCAATTATGACCTCAAGAGGGTGTCCTTTTTCTTGTTTATATTGCCATATTTCTGAAGAGAAAAAAGGTTCTGAAAGCGGAGGTACTGGGATATATAAAACACACTCTATGGAAAGAGTGGTCTCTGAAATTGAAAGATTAAAAGATCTAGGAATTGAAAAATTATTTTTTGAGGATGATAGCTTATTGGCCAATAAAAAAAGAGCAAAAGACATTTTTAGGAAAATCAAAGATAAGGGGTTGTCAATATTAGATGTTAACGGCGTTAATATTATAAATTTATATGATTCTCAGAGAAGATCCAAAGAGGGTAAGTATGTTATTGATTATGAGTTTTTGGATATTTTACAAGAAGCAGGGTTTGGACAAATTGTTTTTCCTTTGGAGTCTGGATCGTCCAGGATTCAAAAGCAATATGCTACGAATAAAATACGCTTGGAGAAAATGGATCTTGTAAAGCTAATGAGGGCAATCTCAGATAGGGGGATCAAGGCGCCGATAAATACAATGATTGGCTTTCCAGATGAAACGGAAAAAGAGATAAGGATGAGCTTTGATCTATCCAGGAGATTGGTTGAGGAAGGGGGAGCTCCTTATGTAACTTTTTTCCATCCAATTCCTTTTCCTGGAAGCAAGTTATATTCTTTGGCTATTAAAGGAGGGCATATTAGTGAGGATTTTGACCCAGACAAGATGAATTGGAAAAATCCAGTAATGGAGAAGACAGTAGTTGATCCAAAAAGATTAAAAGAGTTGGTTGAAAGAGCTTGGAGAGAGATAAATCCTCAAGAATATATTATAAGGAGGATAAATGAAAGTGCAGGTTCTTTAAGTAGAATTGCTTTATGAAAATTGAATTATAATATTCAATTAGAATTCTTTAAAAGCATACCTGCATTAAAAAATAAATGATATCCATATTGCTTTTAAATTGGAATGGGAAAAAAGTAACAGAAGAATGTCTTAAGTCAATAAAAAAACAAACCTTTAAGGGTTATGAAGTTATTTTAATTGATAATGCATCTACTGATGGGTCTGGATCATATCTCAAGAAAAAATTTCCATCTGTAAAACTAGTTGCAAATAAAAAAAATTTAGGTTATGCCGGAGGGCATAATAGCGGAGTAAAATATGCAAAAGGAAATTATTTTTTAATCATAAATAATGATATAATTTTGGCAGATAATTTTCTAGAAGAGCTATGGAAGAATAGGAAAAAAGCAGATATTTTAGGAGTAAAAAATTATTTCTTCGATAGAAAAAATACTTTTTGGGCAATAGGGTCAGATGTAAATGAAGTTCTTATGGTTGCTAAATTAAAAGGAAATAAGAAAAAAGATAAGGGGCAATATGACAATGTTGATGTAGATCAAGCAGTAGGTTCTGCAATGTTTGTTAACAGAAAAGTTATTGAAAAGATTCACCTTTTTGACGCATCTCTCTTTGCATATTACGAAGAAACAGAATGGCAAACGCGTGCACAAAGAGCAGGATTTAAAATCTCATGGGTTCCAAGCGCTAAGTTGTGGCACAAAGTGGCTTATTCTTATGGGGGAGAAAAATCTCCAACTGCTGCTTATTATCTTCTTAGAAATAGGGGATATTATATTCAAAAATGGAGTAAGCATAAAATTATAGCTTACTCTTACTGGATACTAGAAGCTTTCGCAAGAATAGTATATGGATTAATGAAAAATAAAGCGTATGCTAAATTAAGTTTAAAGGGTGCCAAAGATTTCCTTAAGGGCATTAAGGGAAAAATAAGTGGGCATGATTGTTTATAAAAAATCTTTTAAACTCTAAGAAGATTTAATTATATGGTTAATTTCAAAGATTTAAAACAAAAAGTCTATTACATTTTTTTATATAAGAACTATCTTTCATATTTGCAAAATCTTACATTAAAAAAACTATTAAATGTCTTGTATAATTTGTATGAATATAATTCAAAAAAAATAAGGATGAATTCTTTTCCATCGGCATATGGAATAGATATTGGCAATATTTGCAACTTAAAATGCCCCTTGTGTCCTACTGGAACAAATTGTCCCGATCGTGAAAAAAAGCTCATGTCTTTTGAAGATTATAAGATTATTTTTGATAAGATAAAACAATATGCCTTTGTTGTTAATTTATACAACTGGGGAGAGCCCTTTTTGAATCCAGATATTTTAAAGATTATCAAATATACAAAAAAAAATAAAGTGGGAATATTATTGAGCACAAATCTCAATAATATATCTAAAGAAATGATTGATTCGATAATAAAATTAAAGTTAGATAAAATGGTTGTTTCTTTAGATGGGGCATCTCAGGCAACATATGGCAAATACAGAAAAGGTGGAAATTTTGATAAAGTTCTAGAGAATCTTAAAAAAATAATTAGGAGAAAAAAAGAATTAAATTCAAATTATCCAAGGATAGTTTGGCAGTATTTAATATCTAAAAAAAATGAAGATGATGTAGATAAGGCAAGTGCAATAGCTCAAAAATTGGGAATAAAAATAAATTTTCTTTACATGAGAACAAGTCAATTGATTCGAAGAAAAGGTTGGAAGTTAAATAAAGAAATTGTAGAAGAGTGGGTTTCTAAATATTTTAAATGTACTCCCATTGAAGCATCTTCAACTATAAATATTCAAGGTGCGTGTGTTTATCCATTTAGATATTTATTTGTTAATCCTGAAGGGACCACTTCTCCCTGTTGTGCACTATATGACAAGAAAACAGATTTTGGAAATTTATTAAAAAATGACCTAAAATCTGTTTGGAATAATAAAAAATATGTTTCGGCCCGAAGTAGGTTTTCTAAAGAAAAACCTAAAAATAAAACATTTACAGTCTGTGATGTTTGCGAGTCTGTTAGAATCTAATTATTTATCTAATTTTAATTGTTTAAACATATATATGTTTGAAAATTCTGGATTTCCAATATTACCAATTTTTTCCAAGTTGGAATATAAGTCTTCCACAGTATCTCTAACGCCATATTTAGGATTATATCCCAATACTATTTTTGCTTTTTCAAATGAAATTTTATAATTTCTAAAATCTTGCATGTCTTTGATTGTTAATTTTATTTTATCTCCAGTTAATTTTTCAACCTCTTGTTTAACTAAATCTCCAACTTCTCCAATAGTATAATTTTCAGAGGCGATATTAAAAATACCACTCACAGATTGATCTGCCTGGATTGCGCGAATATACGCCGTAGTAGCATCCCTTATGTCACACAAGGGTCTCCATATAGAGGGGTTATTTACAGTCAATTTTTGTTCTAATATAGAATTCTTAAACATGGCATTCACAACAAGATCTGTTCTCATTCTTGGACTAAATCCCCCCATTGTTCCTTGCCTTAAAGATATTACCGAAAAATCTTTATCTTGCAGCTGCATACATCCATTTTCCCCTTGAAGTTTTGATATACCATAAGGATAACCGCATGTTGTTGGAGAATTTTCATCAAACAACTTATCTTGAGTATATCCATATATTGAACAAGAAGAAGCATAAATAAATTTTTTAATTCCAGCTTCTTTAGATTGAAAAGCTAGATATTGGGGAAGAGCCGAATTATGTATGAAATTTAACTTTGGACTAAATTCGGCCATTGGATCATTAGACAATCCCCCAAGAAAAATGGCTTGGTCGTATCCCTCTAGATCTTTCTTTCTTAGGTCAAATATATCTTTTTTTATTACACGAACTTCTTTAGGAAGATTATTTCCAAACCAAAGTAAATCTGCCACATCTAGATCGTATCCTCTTTTAAGAAGTTCTGGAACTAATTTTGAACCAATATATCCTGCCCCTCCTGCAATCAAAAGTTTTGTCATTTGTTACTACTCTCTTGAAGCCATTTATTATATTTAGAACAGTTAAGAGAGGTATCTACCGGCACGTTAAAATTAACATCACCTATTGACATTTCTCCAATTTTTCTTGAGGGGTCTAATCTTCTTGCAAAATCTATAACTGTTCTCCTATTCGCCCCTATATGAATTATGCCTTTTAAGTTTTGATCTTCAATTATTGGTAATAATTTTGTTGTCAAATCAGAAACCCCAACTCTACTAGTATACTGATCAGCAAATGCACTTTCGTAAGGAAATATATCTGACCCAAAAGATGTTCTAATAATTAATGAATTGGGACATAACTGAACTGCACATTCTCCCCCTAATTTAGACCAAGCATATTTATTTACAGGAAAAACTGCATCCTCCTCGGAATATTCTCCACGATCACCCCTAAATACATAATCTGTTGATATGTATACCAATCTCATATTTCTCTCAATACAAAGTTTTGTAATATTTGAAGTTCCAATAATATTTGAATTAATAGCTTCTATTGGATTTGTATCCACTTTTGGAGGAGATGTAAATGCTGCAGCATGAACCAATGTTTGAATTTCTTTATCTGCAAAGTACCTTATTACTTGAGAATAACTTGAGACATCAAGTTCCTGATGTGTTGGAAAAAGGGCATCTGTAAACATTTTTTTCATATTAGATCCAAGAAGGCCAGTTCCCCCAGTAAATAAAATTTGTTTTCTATTCATGTTGATAACCTTTATTTTCCGACTTAGTATAAATAAAATTTTTAGATCTTTCATCCTCCATCCAATCATTAAAAGAAGGAGCATCTCTGTCTTTATCTGAAATTATAGCTCCATACTCCTGAATCTCATCAAAGCCTTTTTTTAGCTTTGGATCACATAGTGACCAATCCAAGTCTTTTGAAAGAGGAGAGATTCCAGCTTCACATTGAGGGCTGTATTCACTGGAACACATATATTCAATCATTCCTGATTCTGGAAAATAGTTTCCATGCGCAAACCCTTCCGGAACCCAAATCCATTCATCATACTTTCTATCATTATTAGCAGGCATATCATATCCGACAATCTTTCCCTGAGTTGGAGATCCTTCTCTTATGTCTAAAACTAAATCCACCATATGTCCAGACAATGTTCGTACAAGTTTTCCCATATTGGGATTCCATTGAAAATGCAAACCTCTTATAACTCCTTTTTTTGAAGAACTTTGATTCGCCTGCATAAATTCCACATCATTCAAGAAATATATTTCAGGATCTTCTAATAATTGACTTTTTCTAAATTGTTCGGTGAAATATCCTCGATCATCACAAAATCTTGCAAATTTTATAACTTTTATTTCAGGTATGCTTAAGTTCTTTATATCTAAAATCTTCATAGAATTAAACATGAAATTAAACTTATAAAGTTAATTGTGATAAAATATATAGATGAAACATAAGCACCATTCATTTTTTAACATAGGGAGATTTTTAAAGAATTTTCTTTTGTTTAATTTTAAAGAATTCTTTAAAATTAAACAAATACGCTTCAGTTAATAGATTAATTTTTTTAGTAAATGGAAAGTTATTTTTTTTAAAAACAGATCCAAAGTGAATGAACCCATAATAAAATATTTTCCATAGAGGGTAATGTTTAAATTCTAATCTAATGGAATTTCTTTTTTTTATAAACCAGACTTTTTTTTCAGAAAGTTTACTTATGGATTTATTTCTATGATGGACAATTTCAAAATTTCCAAAATATTTTATATCCCAACCCGCTTTAAGAGCTCTAAGACAAAGGTCTGATTCTTCCCCATAGAAAGGAGAAAATTTCTCATCAAAAAGTCCAATTTTTTCAAAAACTTCTTTTTTAATTAGCATAAATGCTCCGATAACCTCTTTTGAGTTACTATCTTTCGAAAACTCTTTTAATTTTTCCAAGGTTCCCTTTTTCTCAAAGAAATAGGGTTTGCTTTTTTTAATTCCCCATTGGATCGATCCTTCTGGATAAATTAATTTACATCCAAAGATACCTACTTTTGGAAATTTTTTTACCTTGTCAAGGAATTTATCTAAAAACCCCTTGCCGACAAATTCACAGTCATCATTATAAATTAAAAACCAATCAGGATTATACTTTTTTCTTGCCCCCATAATTCCAAGATTATATGATTTTGAAAATCCAAAATTTTGTTTATTTGTAGAGACTTCAACAAAAGGAAATTTATTTTTTATTTTTTCTCCAATTCTGTTATCGCTAGCATCATCAATCAAGCAAATTTTAGGATCAATTTTGAGAGTATTGTTCACAATAGATTCAATATTTTTCTCTAGAAGCTTGTCTTGACTATATGTCGAAATGATTATTGCAATTTTTGAATTTTTCATTTTAGTATAACCTCAAAATATTTCTCTCCCCATTTTTCCAGAGATAAATTTATCATTTTATTTTTTGCAGACTTTTTCATGTTTTCAGTTTTTGTTTTATTTTTTAATAGATTTAATATTTGTTTAGATTGAATTTTCCCATAGCTTTCAATAATTAAGCAATCTTTTTTGTGCAATAAGATTTCGGGACGTGAATCACTTGAACAGATAGATAAACATTCTGAAGCAAGAGCCTCAGACAAAGCTAGTGCAGGCGCTCCCCCTTCAGACCGAGATAAAAAGAGGAAGAAGTTGCAGGCAGAATAATATCCTGGAAGAGCTTGTCTTTTTACAACACCCTTATAGGTAATAAATTTTTCTTTTAAATATTTTTCACATTTTTTCTTATCCGAACCAATAACAATTAGTCTAAAATTTTTATTTTGATTATACAATTCTTTACCGAGAGACACTGCCCGACTTAAACCCTTGTTCCAATATCCTCCCCTACCAGAATAAAGACCATAAATTTTATCTCCTTTTAGTTTCAATTCTTTTCTGGACTTTTCTTTATTCAATTTCTTAAATACCTTAAGGTCAACGCCAGTCCTTATTGTTTGCATTTTTCTTTTGGACTTATAAATCTGTTGCAGCATATACTTTACTTTATTGGAGACACAAATGACCTTGTCCGCTTTTTCCATAGGGGGTTTTTCCGAGAGATGAAAAAGCGGAAGAAGAGGATAGAAAAGATATCTAAGGAGACCAAATTTTACAAACTGAATTTTCATATATGGGGCGGTAACCCCATGATATGTGTGAATTATTTTTTGATTTTTCTTTTTAAGATAATCCCTAAGGCAATATCCCCAATTAGCATGAGTATTAATTATATCAAATTTTTCTTTTTTTAATAACTTTCTAACTTTTCTAGAAAAATAAAACTCTTTTAAGAGAGGATATTTGAAGGATTTAATTTCAATACACTTAAATCCTTGGTGATAATATCTTACATTTTTCTTCCCAGGATAAATCCATGTAAATTTTAAATCCAATTTTTTCTTTTTCGCATAATGAATAAGGTTTTTTTGGTAAAGGGAAATTCCTCCAAGAAATCTTGGAGATGATCCAGAAATTAAGCAGATGGATTTCATTTTAATATTTTCCCCCATCCCAGGGTTTGACTACAATTAAATCATAACTTTGCCCATCTGCCCTAAATATTCCAGAAAACCATCTCTCATAAATTAATTGAGTGTATCGATTTATGTTTACAATATATCTTAATGGAGTGAAAAAGTATCTGAACCAAATTCTTGATTTAACATGAAAATATTCTTTTCCACAATTTGAAAGACTTAGTGCTTGGCGTTTTCTATCTTTATATTTAATGTTGAAATAATTTAAAGTATCTGATTGATAAGGTCTTTTATGGGTTATATCTCCCCAGACTGTTGGTGCAGAAAAGTGGACCGTGCCGATATTTATTTTTGCTCCTGGTTTGGAAATTCTCCACAATTCTCTTAGAAAATTTTCTGGATCGTTTAGATGTTCTATTATTTGAGATGCTCTTATGTGATCAAAAGTATTGTCCTCAAAAGGATAAGGGGTAATATCTAAATTATGGACGATATCTACGCCCTCTGCTTTTATAAAATCTAAATTTATCCATTTTTTTAGAATTTCTTTTCCACAACCAACGTTCAACTTTTTCATTCTATTGCCTCATTATAAATTTTTATTAAATTTTTATTTCTTTTTTTAATTGAAAATTTTCCAGATTCTATCTCTTTAATGCAATTTTTACTCATATTTTTAAGAATTTTCTTATCCGCAATCAACAAAGAGGCTTTATTCACCATATCGTCAATTATTTTAGACTCAGTATTACCAATGCTGTTCCATTTGATTTTTTTAGGACGATCTATAACGAAGCCAGTTTTACCCTCGGATACAATTTCTTTTCTACTCCATCCATCAACGGTAATTATTGGAATACCAAAACTCATTGCTTCTAGATAAGCAAAACCAAAACTGTCAGTATATCCAGGATAAATAAGTATGTCAGATTTTTTATACATATCAAAAACTTTTTTTTGTGACATAAGTGAGTAAAATTTTATTTTCTCATTTTTTGAATATTTATTTTTTACCCACTCCGGGATATCAGATATTACAATACCTTTGATATTTGGATGTTTTTTTGTTAATTTATCAATGGCTTTAGTGGCATGAAGTCCACCTTTCCAGTAAAAATATCTTCCAACAAAAAGAAGGGTTAATTCTTTTTTATTAAAAGATTTAGATTTTCTCATCAACGGAACCGCAGGATAAACTCGTTCTATTTTTTCTTTTAATTTTGGAAATGCGTTAATAAACTCATTTTCTATTTTTTCTGTCCAAGGTAAAATTTTTTTACAATTTTTTCTTTTTAAAATTTTTTCAACTTTTTTCAACCCAAGTTTTGTTTGCTTGGTAGATATCCAAAATTGCCAAAAAGCCTCCATATCAAAAACCCATGATTTATTTGTATTTTTACTTAAACAATGGGCACAATGTATTAAGTCATAATTTCCATTTGGACTTAAGTGTGCATTTAACATTGAAGGATACAGAAATTTTGTAAATTTTCTTATGTATTTTTTTAAAAAGTTAGAAAACCAAAAAAATCTTTTATTTACAATGACACCTTTTTGTTTTTCAACATTAAGATATTTAATTTCTTCTGGAATTTCTTTTAATAAATATTTGTAATAAGGAGAATCTGGAAATTTCCAAGGATATTGTAAGTAAATCTTCATATTCCCAATACCTCATCCATTTTTTTAATAAAATTTTTAATCTTTATTTTTTCAACAGTATTTTTTACATATTTTTTGCTCATAAATTTATCTAATTCTTTAGCAACTTCGTTAATCATATCTTTTTTATCGTGCCTCTCTCTTATTTTATGAAATAAGGGATGCTTTTTTATAAGTTTAAAATACCCTCCTTCGTTCACAGCTAATAAGGGTTTTTTAGCAGCAAGAATTTCTAGGGGGATGATGCCAAAGTCTTCTTGGTATCCTAGAAAAATTCCTGCCTTTGCATTGCTTAGAATTTCCCCTAATTCTTTATCTGAAACGCCTGACATTATTTCAATAGAGGAATCTTCTTTAGATAAATTTAACAATTTTTTATAATATTTTTTATTATCTGGAGTTCCTATTAAAATTAATTTATATCCCTTATTTTTTTTAGAGAATTTTTTCCAAGCCTCAATTAAAATATCTTGTCTTTTTGGAGGATTTAATCTAGAAATATAAACAAAGTGTTTCCCTTTTTTTACTTCCAATTCCCCAAACTTAGAAAAGTTTACGGGAGGATAGATAATATGTTTATTTTGATTTGTTATTAAATTACTTTCCTTGGCTCGAGATCGACTTAGTTCTGAATTAAATATTACTACATCTAGTTTTTTCCATGCAATTTTTTCAAAAATTTTATAAATTTTTACTGAAAAAAGATAAATTAATTTTTTTATTTTTGAGGAATATCTATTTTTTAAGTTCCATTTTATAATTTTTTTATTAGCATCTCTTAATGGCGTATGGACATAAGCATAAGTTTGCCCTTTTTTATAATTTCTAAAAGTTATAAATTCACCAACACCCGAAGTTGAAATTAAAAATTTGTCATATTTATCAAGAGGGATTTTTTTTAACATACTTAAAGGCAAGAATAATCCCCTTAAAATATGAAATCTAGCAAATTTTTTACAAAATTTTGGGGTTAAGATATTTATATTATATTTTTTAAATTCATGGAAAGTTTTTTCCTTGTCGTATAGCCAAGTGTAGATATCTATATTGTGCTTAGATTTTTCTAACAATTCAAGGACTACTCTTTCAGCCCCCCCAAGAGATTTAATCCAAGGATGAAATAATGCTATTTTTTGTCCCATATATAGCCTATGAAATAACTATTTTAAAAACTCTTTGATTGCTTATTTATTCAAATAAATAATCAAATTCAGCATATTTCCCGGAAATCCTTTTGAATTCTTTATGTTCAATTCCCTCACCGTTAAATTCAAAAATCTTTATGGGGCCAACAAATCCCCCGTAATAATACATACCACGCCCCCCATTGTCATAAACTAATTCAAGATTAGAATATTCTTCTTCGGGGTCATTCATTAGGTAAAGTTTCGCGACTAAACTATCTTTGACCTTTTCTGAGAGATACATTACGGCTCCAGTTTGATCAATTTCTTGGCCAACATCATTCGGATATACAGATGGGTATAGGTAAATTGTTGAATTAATACCCACCTTAAAATCAAAAAGTTCATTATTAAAATAAAGATATCTTATTGGAAGTTTTATTTGATTTCCATTCATAAGATAGACTACTTCGGGTTGCTTAACTTGATCTCCAGCAAATTCTATAACTGTACCAAGGATGATGGACTTTTCCCTAGGAAGAAAAATTTCTTTTCCAGCTTCAGGTTTATAATATAAGTCTCCATCTAATCCAAACCCACCCTGATAGGTTCGAATCATTCCTTCTCTTGTTTCCTGTATTTCTGAAGGATTAGAAAGCATAGTCATAATCCAGGAATTTCTATCATCACCTGTTTCATCACTTCCGATAGAAGAATATGCAGGGTACTTGCCAATATCTGTAGGATCAATCAATAAGTATGAAACATTATGTGTTGTCATAAAACTTTTTGCAGTTTTAGGATTAGGAGTTGTTAAAACATATCTTCCAATTAAATGGTCCCCAAAGGCAGTTTGAGAGTGTCCTCCATCTGAAACAGTAGCTCTTTCTCCAAGCGTTTGAACCCAATATCCATAATCCCACCAGTGAAGAAAAATACTTTCAGGTGATGTATTATCCCTAACCCAAGACATAGCCTTTTGCCATGGAACATTCGCAGAAGGTCCAGTATATTTTGCTTGTGTAATTGTGGTTTTATAGAATCCAATCATGCTAAAAATAAGCCCAATTATTAATAAAGTGAAAATAATTACAGTAAACATTTTTATCAATTCATCTTTTGATTTTTTAGCAAACTTTCCAACTTCAAAGATTGCTAAAGGAATCAAAAAAGATACGAAAGGAACGATTGCAAAGAAGACTCTTGTGGCAGATCTAACCGCAAAGAGCATTGGAATCATCCACGAAACAATCAGAATCCATTTAGTGTTAATATCCCATTCAGATTTTTTATAAATATAAACTGAGGATATAAACAATATCAAAAAAGAGATAAAAAATAAAGCCTTACTTAGAAAACTTTGTCCATTTAAAATAGAGCTTTCAGATATCCTTGAAAATAAAATTCCAACAATAAAGAAAGCAAAACTAAGTGTAAAAAGTGATTGAAATTTTTTAACCTTAATACCTTTGGATATTTTAGCACCAACAATAAAACATCCCACTAAAAAGGTATAGAAGGTAAATTTTCCAATTTGTAAAATCCAATCATTTAGGTAGGGTTGTTTATTTTCAGCTACAGTCAAGCTAACCCTGTCTACACCAAAAGGATAGAGAATATTTTTTATTAAATTTCCAACCAGTCCAAAAAAGTTACCAACAAATACTTGATAGACAATACCACCAACAATGACAATAACACCAAAGTTAATTAATTCTTTCCATTTTTTAAATTTTTCATCAATCAAGTTATATTTTATTAGAATAAAATCCACAAGAGCATAACCTAATGCAAAAAAAGTAAGGATTCCAGTAGATCCAAGCATGTATGAAAGAGATTGGGAAACTTTAAGTCCAAAAATAGGAGCACTGATCAGGACACCGACAATCCAAAATAAATAGAAAAATAGATAATTTTTTTTATTCTTATTTTTTTTAATGATCCAAGTAATTAAGAAAGTCAAGGGTAGAATCATAAATAAAAACTTTGCACCACCACTCCAAGAAACAATGGCAAATAAAGTAGCAAGTCCAGATAAGGCACCAAATATACACGATTTAATAAAATTAGATTTTTTCTTATCTAAATAAAACATTCCGAATGAAAATAAAAGTAATGTCAAGAAGAAGCTAAACATACCAATTGATTCGTGATCTGAAAAGCCAGCAAGAGTTCGATATAAATAAGGGGGAATAATTGCCAAAATTCCAGAGCTAATTAAAGCGATACTTTTGGATCCCGAAAGTTTCCATGATAATAAGAAAAATAAAACCAGGCCTAAAATAAAGAATATAACTGGACTTATTATATCAGCAAATCTTAATGTTAATTCTGGATTAAAAATTTTTCCCATCCTGTAAATTAAAACAATAGATTGAGGAAGGATTTCATGATGCCAAGCGATTCCCAAATGAGGAGACCGCATCCCATCCACTTCGGGTAAATTTCCATCTGTTTCGACAAGTGTTTCTGCAATTCTTAAAAAATAAAAAGGATCAAGTGCTAGAGGTATATATTCCCCACTTGTTTCATCGACCAATAAAGGCAAATTCTGAAATCGAATCCATGAACTTAAAATCAAAATTATTAAAAAAATCGCGATTGTTAAACCAAGTTGAAATTTCTTATTTTGAACAATTTTAAGAATATCTTTTTTCTCCATTTTAATACATGTTATTTCTCTTTTAAAAAACTTATTAAATTAACAATAATCCAATTAAAATAAATAATACCTGAAAAATAAAGATTAAATATACAACATCTTTTTCGTAAACTTTTCGCTTCATTTTTTTTAAGAGAAATAATGATAGATGTGTTAATCCATAGATTTTTGAATATGGCATTTCAAGACTTCCGTCAGGATTCGGTTTAGCAAAAGATTGCTTTTTTAATCCACCGCGAACTTTTAATAATGTTTCTAAAATATATGGAATAAAAACAAAAACGGCAATTTTTTCAAAATTTCCTAGAATAGCCATACCTGCAATCAATGCACCGATAGCCCATGTTAACGAATCACCAGGAAAAACTTTTGCTGGACTTTTATTAAATACATAAAATGCCATTAAAGACGCGATCATTATTATTCCAACAACAGAAAGCCATGGTGTCCCAGTTTTGTATGCAACAAATGATAGAAATGACAAGATTAAAATCCCTTGTCCTGCCTCAAGTCCATTAAAACCTGCTAAGAAATTATATGTTGTTGTTGCACCAGCCACGCCAACTGGAATTAAAAGTAAAGGATACAAAATTCCCATTTCAATAACTCCAAAAAGTGGAAGATTTATTGAACTATTTCCAGCATTGATAACCATCAAAGGAATAGATGCAATAAAGGCAAGGGCGATTCTGGCGCGTGTTGAAAGTCCGCCGTTTTTCCAACCAAGCATATCATCAACCAATCCAACCATGGCTAAAATCGAAATCATGCTTAATAAAGCAAAAAGCTGAACAGTAATCCTTCCAAATGGTTCCCCAAAAAAAGTTCTTAATGCAATATATGCCAAAACAGCTAAAATAAATGCCATAACAACAACAACGCCACCTGAAGCCGCAACATTTTTAGGATGTTTTGGTTTATTCATATCTTCCCAAAGTGATCCAATTCTTCTGGATTTTTCAATCCAAAGAGGCATAACTAACAAAGTTAGAATAAATCCAATCAGAGGGCAGATTAATAGGAGGTAGTTCATAAATTGATATGATTTTGTTCTTTTTTAAAGATTTATACACTTTCTATCCGAATAGGACAGGCGTAATATAAACCTCTATAACGGCAGCAAGGACTAATATCAATATGGAAATAAATAAAAGAATAACTGTATTTTCCATAACTCTCAAAAATTTACGATTTTTAATACCATTTCTAATGGCACCAATTCCAAAAATTCCGCCAGCTAAAGCTGTAACAAAATACGCTGCAATTTCAGGAAATCCATGAATCATATATCTCCCAATTCCCAAAGGTATCTCGGCTATTTGATATTTTGTAAAAATCCCTATGGCTGCAGCAATGACACTCGCATTCCAAATTAAAATAAAAATAGCACCCGCTCCAAATATTAATGAAAAAATTAATGTAAATATCATAACATAAACATTATTTTCTAAAATAGATAAAAATCTCATTTGCTTTGTTGCTGCACCTGTAACATCCACCCCTCCTCCAATTGTATATTCACTTACACAATTTGCAACATTGCTGGGATCATTAATTTGACAATATGTTTGAATTTGAAAATTTAATAAATTTGGATCTTGCAATACAATATGCCAAAATGAAAATGCAATAATAAATCCTAAAAATAACCACATGAAAGCATAAAGTGCATCTTTGTGAGCTTGCCATACATCAAAAAAACCCTCGATAGTTTCATCTTCTTTTTCTTCTCTTTTTATTATAAAATACATATATGGCAATGAAAACATAATGCAAAATGTAACAACAAGCATACCAGAAGCCTTAGACAATGCGGGATCTCCAGAGAAAAAAAAGTGAACCAAAATTAAAGAAAGGGATGCATAAACAAGTCCTACAAAAAACATTTTCCACGCCCCTTTTTCTGTATTTTTTGGATTAATAATTGATTCTAACATATATTACAAAAAAGAAATGATTTTTTAAATCTTCTTACAATTTCATAATGTTTATATAATATTTTTATTTAATTATCATATAAAATGAAGCGATTAAAAAAATATTTTTCAAACAAAAATAAATTTAATAAAATTTGTAGAGATATAAAGTCAATTAAAATACAGGGTGCGAGAAATGTTGCAAGAGCAGCGCTGAATGCTTATTTTTTATTTCCGTCGGATAAGTCTAGAAAAAAACTTTTATCACTTCGTCCAACTGAACCAATGTTGCAAAATGTTTTAGAAAAAGCAAAATTTCATTCACATAAGGAAATTTTGGGACATTTCGATTTTGCACAAAATAAGATAAATAAATTTACGTCAAACTTAATAAAAAATAATGATATAATTTTTACACATTGTCATTCAACAAATGTTATTAATGCCTTGATTTATTCAAAAAAACAAAAGAAAAAATTTCAGGTTTATAATACTGAAACAAGACCATTGATGCAGGGACATAAAACAGCCAAGGAATTAAAAAAAGCAAAAATAAAAGTTACAATGTTTGTAGATTCTGCGATAGGCGTAGCATTATCAAAAGAGCAGGGAACGAAAAAAGTTACAAAGGTTTTCATTGGAGCAGATGCTTTAACAAAAAAAGGAATTATAAATAAAATAGGATCTGAGACGATTGCAAAATTAGCTAAACAAGAAAAAATTCCCTTTTTTGTCGTTGCTGATTCATGGAAATTCACATTAAAAGATTTACCAATGGAGCAAAGAGAATTAAACGAAGTTTGGGATAAGGCTCCAAAAAATATTAAAATAAAAAATCCAGCTTTTGAATTTGTTCCAAAAAAATATATTAAAGGAATTGTAAGTAGCTTGGGAGTTTTGAAATATGAGGATTTTATAAAAAAATTAAATCTTATAAAAAATCAATAATTACTCTTTATCTTCTTCAAACATTTCATCCAGCTTTTTACTCTTACTTGAGCTTTTTTCCGACAAGATTTCCCTTACGGACTCATCTTCACATTCGGAATTATCGCCACAATCTCCAGGGCATTCAGCATTATCTCCACATACACAATGTGATTGATTTTGTTGAGCACCATGCATAGTTTGAGTTAAAGCTTCTCCAACTTTTTCCATATTCTCCTCAAGTTCAGTTTTAACATCTTCTAATTTTAAAATTTGTTTATCAATCATAGCCTTTGTTTCAGAAACATTTTTTTTCACAAAATTACCCTCACCAATATCCACCGTCAAATTGTCAGATAAAATCTTAGCTTTAACAAAAATTCCTCGTCCAATCTGAGCCATAATTTCCTTACCTTCAGACCCATTTATTAAATCAAGTCCACGACATAATGATTGCATCTCCACAATTCCCTGACTAACTGCTTGTAGTTGTTGTTGTAATCCTTTAATCTGTTGTTCAAACATCTGAAGTTTAAACATTACTTCTTGTTGATCTTTTTCCATGTTATTCCGAGAATTATTTAATTTTTAAAGTTTCCTATGCAACATCTAAAGCTTTTCTTAAAACAATACTTGAAGCAATTGCAGCACCAAGATACCACCATATCCAACTTGTTAAAACTTCGGTATAAACACCTCTAATCCATGCGAACAAGAAAAGGATAGGAATCATTGTAATAAATAAAGGTTTGAATGAATGTTTCATCATTTCCATCGAACACGCCATCATTTCTTTCTGAATCTCGCCTTGTTTTTTCATATCACCTTTATGATCTTTTATTTTAATCTGACATGCTTTCTGAATTTTTTTTAATTCTTTTAGTCTTTTTTGATCTGTAAATTTTTTCGTAACCAATGTCATAACAAAAGTAACAGCAAGAGCAACAATTGAAATACTTAATTTCGGATATGTGATCATTAAACTTTCTAAACTCATAAATAAGATAATGAAAAATCTTTTTTAAACTTTGACTTTATTAGTTCTGTAGCCTTTCTTTAAAAGTAACAGTATAGAAAGTTTTATAAAGAACTTTTTTCTAGATAAGCTATGACACCGATAATCGAAGTAAGCGAACAAACTTTAGGAATGTTAAATCCAGAAGTTTACAAAGTAATTGAAACACCAACAAACCCAATTTTATCTAAACAAATAATTGAAACTCCAACAGAGCCAAAAGATTTAGAAGGATATATTTTTATGCCAGGAGAAATTACACCACAAGGTTATGGTGATTTGGATATTAATTCAGCAAGAGTTTCTGAAAAAGATTATGGAATTAGAGAAGCAAGAAAACGTCTTGAAGAATCTTTTATGAATACTTCAAGTGATTCAATGAAAAGATATTTTATTGGGAATATAAATCGAGACACCGCTTTAAAGTTAAATTCCGTAAGAGGAAGAAAAACACCACTTGTTAATTTGATGAATAAATTTCTAAAATATCTCCATAGTGGATTAAACGGAGAATCAGTTTATAATTCTCAAGGACATAAAATGGACATAAAAGAAATAGAAGCAATTTATTCTGATGTTGTCGGAGTAAAATCTCCTTGGAGAGCTGAATGGTCTGAAGATTTTTATGAGCAAAGAGAAGATGGTTTATATGTTTTAAGAGATTTTAAACTTGATTCTGAAGATAATCTGATTTCAGGAAGCAGAGAAAAATTACAAAAAATACATTAATACAAAATAAAGCTCCGGGAATCTCATTAAAAAGCTGGATAGATACACCAACAGAACAGGGGTTTCCAAACAACAATCTGAACAAAGAAGATCTAGAAGGAGATTTATACTATTGGGCGCCAATAGCAGGACGTGGCGCGTGGTTCGATGCTGACTCGAGTAGGGCGGACCTGGGTTGTGACTGGTATCCTTCCGGTAGGAACGCGGATCTTGGGGTAAGGGATTATATTGTTCGCGAATAATCTAAAAAACAAATTTGTTTTTTTGTCGCGAAGTGACATCGCAAAATTTTTAAACAATTTTTTATTTGATTCATTGTCCTGGAGAAATTTTATATTTCCATGAACAAGAAATATAAAACAAGGACTACACGTCAATTTACTAGCACGTTGTTAAGATTTATTTCAAGTCATTAAATTCAACAACAACAATTAGTAACTTATGGTGAATATTGAAGTTGTGGTGTTAACGCTTTTGCGTTATGAATTGGTAAATTGGCTATCTGATTCGCGAGGTTCAATGCTGACTCGAGTAGGGCGAACCTGAATTGTGACAGGAATCCTTCCAATAGGAACGCGAATCTTGGAATAGCCCATCTTCAGGACAGCATTGAAATGAAAACCCATAAAAATCTTTATCCTAAAATATGTGCAATGAATAACTTAGCGAAAGCTTGGATTAAAGCAAGAAAAGGAAAAACGAAAAAGAACTACGTTATCGAATTTGAAAAAAATACGCGAAAAAATCTTTTCAAATTACAGAAAGAATTATTAAAACAAACATACAAACCAAAGCCTTTGATAATTTTTATTTTACGAGACCCAAAGACTCGTAAAATTTCCAAAGCAGATTTTAGAGATAGAATTATTCATCACGCCTTGTGTAACATAATTGAACCTATTTTTGATAAAACATTTATTTGTGATAATTGTGCAAATAGAAAACACAAAGGAACATTATTTGCACTACAAAGACTTAAGAAATTCAAATTAAAAGTTACGAAGAATTTACATTCTTCGGGGCATTGTTTCAGGGCAGATGTAAAACATTATTTCCGAAACATAGACCACAAAATTCTATTAAGGATGTTACAAAGAAAAATAAGGTGTCAAGAAACGTTACAGTTAATTAAAATTATAATAAAAAATGAGAGATACAATAAATCCTCGATAGGGAATATTTGTAATTCGTCTCTCTCTCTCTCTCTCTCTCTCTCTCGAACCTGAAAAGTAAGCAGGGATTTGATAACAATAAAGGATTACCTTTAGGAAATTTAACTTCACAATTTTTTGCAAACATATATCTTAATGAATTAGATTATTTTATAAAAAATAAATTAAGAGCAAAATATTATATTCGCTATGTTGATGATTTCGTTTTATTACATCCTTCAAAAAAACAACTTAAGACTTGGAGAAAACAAGTTGAAATTTTTTTAAAAGAAAAATTAAGGCTTGAACTTCATCCAGACAAATCTAAGATATTGAATTTATCTCGAGGAGTTGATTTTGTCGGATTTAGAAATTTTTATTATTCAAGGTTATTGAGAAAAAGAAATTTACGAAACATTAGGAAAAAGATTGAATTATTTAATAAGGGTAAGATATCTAAAGAAAAATTTAAAGAAATATTACAAGGATGGATTGCTTATGTAAATCTTGGAAACAATTTCATGTCAATTCAAAAACTTCTCAAATCTATCCACCCATAAACTTTCTCATTGCTGGATTCATATCTGTCATATGTTTTTGTGCAATGTTCTGATAAAACTGGAACATAATCATAATTACCAATAAGATTGCTGTTCCTGAAACTAATGCTCCTAAAAGATCTGTTAATGAAGCTAGTAAACCAATCGCTAAGCCACCCATAACGGTTAATGGCATAATATATCTATCAAGTATACTTTCTAAAATTCGAATATCCTGTCTAAACCCTGAAACCTGCAAACCTGAACTTGCAATTTTTTGAGCCTGAGACTTTGAATCCATTCCAGCCGTCTTAACCCAAAACACAGCAAACAAAGTTGAGAACAACATAAAGAAAAATATATGAGTCAAACCCTGTAATGCATATTTCCACATAAATCCACCTCTAATAAAAAGCTCTAATAAATTACTTGAGCCCATCCAAAATGACAAACCTGAAACAGCTTGTCCATTAACAAAATGTCCTAAAAATCCCAAATGTGAAGCGATTCTCGCAAAACCTGAGCATGCACCCTCAAGACATGGAGAAGCGGCATTTTCAATTAATCCACCAAATAATTGAAAATTTGCCATAAGTGCAGCTGTTAAAATAACGGGAATAACAGAGGCATAAAAAAATGATAATGGCCATTTCATAGCATAGCCACGAATTCGTCCAAAAGAAAGCGGAATTTCAACTTTTAATGATTGAGCCCATACAACAACAATAAAAATAACAACTGTCGCCACAATAGCCGCAAGAGCTGAAATAAACTCAGTAGGATATTTATTAATTATAGATTGAACCAAAACCAAAACCTTTCCCGAACATGGAGTTCCTTTAAAATCAAATAAGCAATTTTTACCTTGATTTGTTACAAATTGAAATGCACTTGTGAATAATCTTAAACTTACACCTGCACCAATAAATAAACTTACACCTGATCCAAATCCCCAATTTGTTGTAACTTTATCCATATAAAAAATTGCTAACCCACCAAGTATTAACTGAAAAATAACTAGACTGGCAAAGCCAGGCATCGCCTGAAGGCCTTGCATCATAACATAAACGACGGCCTCAAAAACAATAAAAAACAAAACTAATAATTTTTGAACACCTTGATAAAACTTTTTACCCTCAGCTGTTGAAGTATCTATATTAATAATTTGCGAACCCATTAGTAACTGTAAAATAATTGAAGCCATTACAATTGGTCCAATACCCAATGAAATAATGCTTCCAAAATCTGTACCAAGAATTATTGCAAGATACTCGAATCGCTCCATGGCATTTGCACTAAGTCCAAAAAGAGAAATATTAGATAATATAAAAAATGCAACTAAAATAATGATAGTCCATTTAAGTTTAGTTTTAAAATCAACATTTTTTTCTGCAGGTTTCACCACCTCCGGAATATAATCGAATATTTTTCTAAAGTCCATATTTAATATTCACCAAAGGGATTTATAAGAGTTTTGATGAGGAATTTATTTAGATAAGTAAATATTCATTAAAAATTATAAGTGCATCTATTTTGATGACTCCACTTTTTATTTATTCAGACAGGGAGTTCTCAAATAAGAAGGTAGGTTGCGATTCATATATGAAGCGGATTGATAAAGAAAAAACAATTTAAAGATTATCATTAATAAATTACCAATATACAACAATGCCTCTTTTGGCAAGATCGTCGGAAGTTTTACATCCCTCTAAAGCATAGGCACAAACTGCATAGCTTTTCATAGAGAGAATTTCCGAAGGATTAATGTTAAGTATTTCACTTGGACTTTTTTTCATCTTCACAATAAGGAACAATTCTTCGTGAAGATTGAAACCTTTGAAGATGAAGTTTATTTATTAGATATTGATCTAGTTTAAATGTCATATTAAAAAATCACTTCTTCTTTGCTTTAGCTTTTTTTGCCAAAGCTTTTGGACTTTCAACTAAAGGGGTTTTCATTAGCTTCTTTTCTTTAGTTACGATTTCCCCACCAGCTTTTTTAACTTTTTCAATCGCAGACTTTGAAGCTTCAAGTGCTTTTATGAAAAGTGCATTTTTTACTTCACCTGTTCCGAGAATTTTATATTTACTCAAATTAATCTCAAAACCTTTTGGTGTTTTCTTCCCATATTTTTCAAGATTTAATTCAATCGTTTGAAGATTAATTCTTTTTCGCGTATCTCGTTTTGTTCCACGACTTGTAACACCTTGTTTACCAAAATATTCATGACCATATAATTTTTGAACTAATGTTTTTTTATGATCAGCTCGTTTACCACTTCCACTCATTCCTTTTCCACCTTTATGACCTGTACCTTTTCGTTTCTTACGAGCACCGCCACCATGTGTTCCCATTTTCCTACCATGTTGTCTTGATTCTTTTCTTCTTTTGTGCGTTTTTATTGCCATTTTATAACATTCTCTCTAGCAATTTATTTAAATCCTTACCGTGATCTCCAAGAACACCTTTTTTAACACCAAAATGCTTTTTTGTATCAATTCCGCCTCGTGCAGGATGTAATCTAAAGAAAGGTTTTAATTTTCCATCTTGATCTTTTTGCCCTCGAGCGTCAACAAGTTTTTTATAAACCGACTCATCAATTTCTCCGTATGCAACAAAATCTCTTAAACGTTTAATCATCCCAATTTGTTCTTTTGTTGGATTTTTAAGAACAATACATGAATATTTTCTTCGAAGTCTTAATCTATGAAGTGTTTCTTTTACATCTTTATTTAATCCTACCATTCCCCTAATTCTAATTGCACAAATCATTTGATGCCTCCAGTATTTGTTTTTTCTAAAGCATCAAAGCAAGCTTTAACTAAATTAAAAGTTGTTCGAACACTTCCATATGTTTTTGAATAAACATCTTTTATTCCTGCAAGTTTTAAAATTTTCTTTAATTCATTTGCAACAACTAAACGTGTTCCTTGCGGTGCTGGTGTAAATACAATTCGAACGCTTCCAGCTTTTCCTTCAACTTTAAATGGAACACTGTGAGGATCTGAACAATCACAATCGAAAGCTGAACAATCTCTTTTAATTTTTATTAAGTTTAATTTTGCCTTACGAATAGCTTTATCTCTTGCTGGTAAAGTTTCCTTTGCTTTTCCAACACCAAAACCAATATGCCCATTTTCATCACCAACAACTGCTAAAGCTGAAAATGTCATAACATTTCCTTCCTTTGTTTTTCGTTGAGTTTGTCTCCATGCTCTTCTTTTTCCACCACCAAATTTACCTTTTGCCTGACCAATATTAATTAAATCAGATTTAACATTCAACAACTTATCAATAATTTCAGGTTCAAGAATTTTTTTATTTGCATCTAAAATTTCATCTATATTTTTTATCTTTTCGTTTTTTACATCTTTTCCAAGTTCTGTTTTGGGCTCCCATGCCGAAACAATTTCTTCACGTGTTGGCTCAAAGCTTCGTTTTCTTCGACCTTTAAATTTTCCTTTTTTGTCTTTCTCTTCTTCTTTTTTTATTTCTTCAACTTTTTCTTCTGCCGCCTTATTTGAATCTTCTTTTTCAGAAACTTCAATCATTTTATCTGTCGCTTTTTCATTAATTTTTTCAGATGTTGTTCCATGAGCATCTACAGTTTTTTTTACAATTTTCATTTCTTCTTTCTTCTCTGATTTTTTATTTTCTTCTGTCATTATTTATTTCCTATTTTTGATTTAATTTCTTCAAATGTTTTTGAAAAATCATTTTTCAAACTTTTTCCAACGATTCTATCTTCTTCAGGAAAAGCTTCTTCTTTACATGGAATTTTAACTCCTGAGTCAATTAATCCTTTAATAAAAGCAAAAACTTTTGTTTTATAAATTGTTCTAATCATTCCTAAATCTACAACGGGAGTTTCAAGTTTTTCAGAAATTATTTTAGTTCCAACTAGATATCCAGTTAAATATGCAGCAGGTATAGATTTTAAACTTCCAGCCATTTCTTTTGGCCAGTTATTTTTCAATAAATCTTTTGAATTAATATTAAAAATAACTTTATCTTGAGCCTCAAAGCTTGTTGTATATTGTGCAATTAAATATTTATTTGTTTTTCTAAAAACCAATCGAGGTTTTTCACTTTTTAAAAGCTTCACTCTTTTATGATAATTTGTTTTACATTCTTTTCTTCTTCTTCGTATTGTTTTCATTTTTTTAATTCCTTAATATATGTTTTCAAATGTGCTGCACTTTTAAACATTCTATTTCTTATTTTATTTCGAATTTGCTTAGTTTCTTCGAGATTAATCAATCCCTGCTTTTTCATTTCGGCAGTATATCTTCTCAGCTTACGAGTCATTATAACATACTCTTGTTTTCTTTTGTTAACCTTTTTACGAATATTTCCCGTACTTCGTTTTGTGGAACCTTTAAGGTTTTTCTTTCTACCTTTAACTTCTTTAACCAAGATAGCCCCATCTTTTTTTAAGTCCCGTATATCTTGTTTTGTAATAGCTTCTTTAATATCGCTAAGTCTTGACATTAAAAATATAATTCTTTCTCTTCCAACTTTTAGTGTTCTTACTGCCAACGATTTTTTATTTCTTAGATTCATTTTTTGTCCTCAGTGGAAATTTTTTTTGAAGATTTTTCAAGGGATACATTCTTTTCATTCCCTAGTTTTTTTAAATATGTTTTTATATTTAAATTATAAATTTCAACTTTCATTTCTTTTGCTTTTTTTACTATTTCTATTTTTTTCTTTTTCCCAATATTTGCAATTACTGCAATATTTTCTTTTCCAATTTTATTTAAATCTGCAATATTTCTAACCATAATTTTTATCTTTTCTTTTAATTTACCAGATTTTGAAACATCATTTTTGTACCCAACACTAACTACAGCAGGTTTACCACGTTTCTTTTCTCTCATTTTATTGTCTCTACCTGTAGGTTTTTTCCATTTTTGTTTTTTCTTTCGACCCTTACCTAATTTGGAATATCTATCCCATGATCTTCTTAGGAACTTCATATTGCAATGCCCTCCTTATGTGTGATAAAAATTCCGTCTTGAAACACTCTACGATCCCGATTTTTAACCTTTGTCACTGTTTCAAAATTTGCTGCAGTTTGTCCAGCAGCCTCTTTATCGCATGACACAATTGTTACAATTTCTTTGTCAATTTTTACATCTGCATTTTTACAAATTTTACATGATCGATCAATTTTTTCTCCAAGGAAATTTTTAATTAAAACGTTTTTTCCATTCATATTTATTGTAAATGGAAAATGATTAAAACAAATTTTCATTTTATATTCGAATTTTTTTTGAACACCTTGAATCATATTTTTAATATGTGAAGCAATCGTGTTCATTTTCTTTTTTTCATTCTTTGTTGATTTTTCATTTCCAAATCTTATTTGATCCCCATCGATTTCAAATGTTAAATTTGTCAAATTAAAGATTTTTTTATTTTCTCCTTCAGAACCTTTTACACTAAGTTCAGAATCATTGATTTTAACTTCAATTCCTTCAGGGATTTTTATTTCTTTAAATAAGTTTTTTTTCATTAGTAAAAATATGCAATTAAGCATCCTCCAATTTGTTCTTTTTGAGCTTCTTCGTGTGTAACCAATCCTTTGTTTGTTGAAACAATCATCGTACCAATTTTTCTTGCTGGAAGATATCTTCTTCTGTATTTTTCAATCTGTTCTTTATTAACACTAAATCTAGGTTTTATAGAGTTGCATTTTACCAAATCCCCTAATGTAATTTTAAGAGTTTTATCCTTTACGTTAATTTTATATTTTTTAATCGCACCTTCTTGTTTCATAATTTTTAAGATTTCAATTAATAAGTTTGAAATTCTTTTTACAATTACTTCTTCTTTATCTGCCTTTCTGGCATTTTGAATCATATTTAATGCATCTGCTGTTATATCTTGTGACATTTTATTAGTTGAATTTTTTAAATCCAAGTTCCTCCGCTATTTCTCTAAAACAATGCCTGCAATAATTCAGACCGTATGATTTTATATGGCCACCAAATCTACCACATCTTTCACATTTTTTCGACGCCACACCGAATTTTCTATCCGCCGGTTTGCAATGTTTAATGTATTTAGCCTTAATGGCTGGCTTGTTATCTAATTGCTTAAACATATTTTTCCAATCACTTGCTCCCATTTTATTTAAACTCCGTTTTGAAGTGATCTTCCATATATTTAATTATTTCCTCTTTTGTTATGATTTGTCTTTTTGAAACTTTTCCTCTTTTGATTTTTTTCAACTTAACTCTTCTACCTGTTCTTTTAAAAACAATTGTTACGTCAAAACCAATAATTCCAATTTCTCTCTGATATTCTACATCCGGAATTTCAATATATTCTTTAATTCCAAACGAAAAATTATTTTCACTGATTTGTTTCTTTTTTAATTTATTATCAATTGCAACAAGCATCCTTTTTATTATATTGTCCACGTCTTTTCGAATTGTAACAACTGTACCAATTTCTAAATTTGGACGAACACCTAGAGAAGGAATTCTTTTTGAAGAACTCATCTTTGCAGGCTTCCTTCCTGTAAGAACTTTTAATAATTTAAATCCTTTTTCTAAATCCTCTCCAATTCCACCTATACTTAGTGCAACTTTTTCTATTGTTATTTCTCTCATTTTGTTGTTCATTTTTGACTCATTCATTCTTCTATTACCATTAATTGTTTAATTAAAACATTAGTTTTATTTTCTCCAACTTTAAGTTCTGCGATTTTTGATTCGGCGTCAATTTTTAAAATAACACCATTTGCTCCAGCATGCTTTCCGCCAAAAACAAAAACTTTTGCTTTTTCTTTTAAGGTTAAACATTTTTTAATTTTTGAATCTTTTTTTTCTGAACCAAATTCAACTACTACCGAGTCTCCAACAGAGCATTTCATTTCAGATAAAAAATTTCTACCATCGAATAAGTTTAATTGTGTTTTTCGTCCTTTTAATATTTTCTTTCCAGTTATTTTTGAAACTTTTTGGTTAGCGTCTTTTTCAGAAATTTCAATAATATTGAATTTACCATTTAAAGATTTTTCAATTCTATAGTGTTTTTTAGAAGGAACTATTGTTAAAACATCGAATAATAAGTAGGCTTCTTTTTCACTTCGAGCTAGACGATTGTTTATTAAGATATTTTTTTCATGAACAGCTTTTTTAACTTCTCTTTTTGTTTTAGCTATTGTAAGAATATCCCTCAATATAACAGTTAAGGGTAACCCTTCATTGTAGCTAAAGCTAGATCTAATTACAAATGTTGTACCCTTCCTATTTATCGGCCAATTTTTTGGTGACTTATATCTTTTTAAATGCGACATTATTTCTTTTCTCCTGTATTTTTAGGTTTAATTTCTTTTTTAGGTGTTTCTATTTTTTCAACAACCTGTTTATTTTCTGGCTTCCTATTTCTTTCAGCCAATGTAATAATTTGTAGATTTGAAGGTTGCATTTTAACTTCAGCTTTTGACCCATCTTGTTTTTTAACATTAATTCCTTCGACGATAAGTTTTGAAATTTTTAATAATACCTTCAGAACTTTTCCTTGTTTGTTTTTATATTTCCCCCTCATAATTTTAACAACATCATCTTTCTTTACAACAATATTTCTTTTTTTCATTTTATCTCGTAAATCTTTTGACAAGTTTATACTAACAAATTTCTTTCGAAGATGTAATGGAGCTTTAGCTCTATATTTTACTTGCTTTCTTGGTTGCTTACTTGCTTTCCAACTTTTACTAAATTCTTTTTTCATTTTAATATATTACCTTCGATATTTTTGCTACTTGAGGCCATCTTTCCTGAATTTCTCTCGCAACAGGGCCTTTTATTTGTGTTCCTTTTGGATTACCTTTTTCATCTTTTAAGATTGCCACAGCATTATCTTCAAATGCAACTCTTTCACCATTTAATCTTCTGTATGATTTTTTTTGACGGATTAAAACAGCATCGAAAACTTTTCCTTTCATGTCTGGAACACCCTTTCGGATACTAACTTTTACCCAGTCTCCAAGTTTTGCACAAACTTGTTTTCCTTTTTTCGCCTTAAATTTTTTAACTGAAACTAACTTAACAATTTTAGCTCCACTGTTATCAGCTGCAATCATTTTACACCCAACATTCATTGATCGTGTTGTTTTTGCACTTACTGGTTTCATTTTATATCCTCCGCATTTTTAATTTTTTCAACAAAAACAAAATGGATTATTTTACTCAATGGACGACATTCTTGAATCTTAACTAAATCTCCAATATTAACATCTTTATCCATGCACTCAGGAAGTCTTGCGTGGATCTTCGTTTTGGTTTTTGAATATCTTTCATATTTTCTAACATAAACCATTCTTTCAAATTCAATCATAATTCTTTTTGGGAATTTTCGTGTAACAATACCTTCGAACGTTCTACCTCTAATTTTTAAATTTCCATGAATTGGACAATTTTTATCGTTACAACTAACTTTAGTTTCTTTCATTTTTTTGCTTTTTCTTTCTGTTTCTTTCATTTTATTCTTTCCTCTTTTTTGTGTACTTATTCGCTTATTGAACTTTCATCAAATCCCAGTTTGACCATCACACTTTTGATTTTCTTTGTGTGGTCTCCTTGGAGTTCGACGACATTGTTCTTGGATGTGCCACCGCAAGCGAACTCATTTTTGAGTTTTTTCCCGATTTTTTTCACATCCACTCCACTGTCGAATCCAGAAACAACAGTAACGATTTTTCCGTATCGTTTTCGGTCTGTTGTCACTTTTATTCGCTGTGAACTTTTCACGATTTGTTCACACACGCAAGCTTGCTCAGGCAAGCCGCATTTTGGACATATTTCCATGTTTTATTTCTCCAACACCTCTTTATTCGAAGTGTTGAATGTATGGATTCGTGCGATAATTTTTTTTATCTCACGTGTTTTTGAGCTCATCTTTGCAGTATCGGCTCGTGTTTTAATTAACTCTAATTTAAGCTCTTTTAACTTTTTCGCTATATCCTTTTCTTTCAATTTTTGAATATCTTTAAACTTCATTTGTTAATTTTCCTCGTTTTCTTTTTTGTAGCTTTTTTTGGCTTCTCGTTTAATTTTTCAGTATTTGATTTTAATGTCTCAATTAATCCATCTGAAATTTCTACACGATCTTTTAATTCAGCAGTTTTTAATAAAATACTAACTCTAACTCCAACAGTTCCAGGTTTTGTTTCAGCTCTAGCGTTAGCAACATCAACAACTTTTGCACTGTCTCCAGCTTTCTTTAAGTAACCTTGAGCGAATCTCCAAACCTTTGCACGTGAACCTGGAAGTTTACCGCTTAATCTAAGTTCTGTTCCTAGTGCGCCAGCTTTCATAATTCTTTGAAGAGCACGGTATGCAAGAACTTTAAATTTTAAAGGCCCAAATCTTTCAAGCCCTAATGCAATTTCATCAGCCACAATTTGTGAATCAAGATCTGAATTTAATATTTCATCAATTTCAATATGTGGATTATCTAACTTAAAATCTTTTTTTAACATTCGAGTTAATTCTGCAATTTTTTCTCCACCACGACCAATAACAACTCCAGGACGATTGGTAGAAATAACAATCCTTTCTCCAACAGGTGTATACTCGATTTTAACTTTACTTACTTTTCCCTTTCCAAGTAAATTTTTAACATGCTCTTTAATTGTAAATGCTTGTTTTTGTAGGTCAATAGTTTTTCTTTCTTCCATTATTTTTTTGCTCCTTTTTTATTTTTTTTAAATTTAATTTTTTCAGTAGCTTTTAAGTAAACATGTGTTCTTTTTTTTCTCCATCTACCAAATCTTCCAAAAGGTCTTTCTCCAATATTTGAAACAGCTTCTTTGATTATTGGATTATTCATTTGATTTTCATTAGCATTTGCAATCAGACTATTTAATAATATTATAAATCTCTCTGAGGCATTTTTTGGAAAACGTCCAGACATAATTTTTCCCTTTCTATGTGGAATTTCACCCTTCATTGGAACAGCTTTTTTCTTAATACAAACTAATTCCAATTCGGCGATAGCTTGTTTTATTTTTTTACCTTTAATGAATTTGCAAATAGCCATTGAATATTTAGTTGAAATTGGTAAATTGGAAACATTTATTGTTGCAAAATTTCTTTTTATTTTTTTAACAGGAACAGCTTTTTTCTTTTCTTTTGTAGGTTCAATTTTTTTACTTTCAGATTTTTTTATATCAACTTTACTTTTAGGTATTGGTGCAGCAATTTTTTGAGTTGGAACTTTTATATTACCAGCTTTTTTTTGCTCTGCTTTTGTTGAGGGTTTTTCAGTATTTGCCATTTTTATTTTTTAGCCTTTGCTTTTCCTCCCTTTTTTTCATGTTTGATTCTTGCTCGTGTTAATGAAAATTCTCCAAAAGAATGCCCAAGCATTTCTCCAACAATATCAACAGGAACAAATTTATTACCATTATAAATTTGAATTCGAAGTCCAACTAATTCAGGAACAATAATTAAACTTCTTTTATGTGTTCTGATTTGCTTTTTTTTGTCATTTTTGGATTTAGCTAATGTAATAAATTCTTCATGTTCTTGAAAGTTTCTAAGAATAGTTCTTTTTTTGCGAGAGGGCAATAGTTTTGCAAATTCTCTAACATTAAATTTTTGCAATTCTTCCATTAACATTCCTTTAAATTTGAATTCTTTCTTTTTTAGTTCCATTTTATTTTCGTTTACCTGTTTGCCTTGGTCTTATTAATCCAACTCTCCTTCCAGGAGGTGCATTACGCTTAGCAATCTTGCTCTTTGGATTCTTTGCACGACCGGATCCAAACGGATGGTCAATTGCATTCATCTTAACGGCAGATGTTCGAGGCCACAATTTACTTTTTGACTTTTTAATGAAAAATTGCTTACCAGCTTTTACTATAGGTTTTGCTAAACGACCAGCTCCAGCCGTAACTCCAATAACTGCACGACAATTCATGTTAAATGCCTTTTCCTTTTTGGAGGGCATAATTACAAATACTTTTTTACCAACAACTTTATTTACAGTTGCTGAGTTTCCACCACTTTTAATGAAAACACCACCATCACCAGGTCGAGATTCAATTTGATAAATTTTCGTTTTAACAGGAATATCTTTTAATTGAACAATATTACCATTTTCAATTTTACTTGAGTTTAAGTTTATTTTTTGACCTTGAATCATATTTTTGAAAGCTGGAATGTAAAAAGTACCATCTGAATAATTAATTTTTGCTAACGGAGTACTATGAGCAGCTGAATTAAGCAATTTGATAACAATTCCTTCACCTTCGATCCTAGGAGGAAATTGAAGCTTAAATCTAAACGCTTTCTTTTTTACTTTATAAGTATGACTTCCTTTTCCTCTAGCTTGTGTAATTATTCTTTTTCCCATTTACATTAACCCAAGCTTCGTAGCAACATCAATTGCCAATGAATCTTTATTTAATTTAACATATGCAAATTTTTTATTATCGCGTACTTGTGTTCGAACTTTTTCAACTTTAATATCAAAAAGACTTTCAACTTCTTTTTTTATTTCAGTTTTTGTTTCTTTTTTATCTGTTCTGAATGTCAAAAGGTTTTCCATTTCAATTTTCATAATAGCTTTTTCTGTTTTTACAGGTCTTAATGTTATCATTTCAATTTCTCTCCAAGTTCTTTAATTGCTTCTTCAGTATATAATGTTAACCGTCCAATCTTACCTTTGGCAAGATCTGTAACACCTAAGCTTGCCGTATCAATAATCTCAACACGCGTTGTTTTTAACTTTTCCTTATTTCCAATAACTATCAACAATCCAGCATTTGACTTATACTTTCTTCCACGTCTTTTACCTCGACCACTTCTAGTTTGTTTTTCTTGTAATGCCAATTCAAACAAACTATTTCCTAAAATTTTCTTTAAGCTTGTGATTAAATCTTTAACTTTTAAGTTTGTAATTTTTGATTCAACAATTAAAGGTAAATTTTCAATTTTAGCATCATTTAATCTTTCATATCTTTTTGAAATAATATCGCCATTTGTTGTAGCACTAAGCGCACTAGTTAATGCAATTTTCAATTCTTTTTTATTAATAATAGGATAATTAACACGTGAAAGAACTTTTGGAGGATGTGCCCTTTTTCCGCCACGAACATTCGGAACTTCAGCTCCAACCCATGTAAATTGCGAACCTTTTCTTGACATAATTTTTCGAGGAATCCTTGACATACCTTTCCCATATTGACTTTTCCAAACCTTTCTTCGATGAATTAAGATACCGCTAGCTGAATGTTGTTTTCCCGCAACAGGAGACGGTGCAAATGGTTGTTCTTTTTTCTTTGCTTCAACAACTTTCATAACAATATCTTCTCTAATTTTTTGTTCAAAACATTTTGGTAAATCGATTTTACTTTTCTCTTTTCCGTTTATATCTAATAATTTAGCTTTCATCGTAACTCCTTTAATTCAAAATCTTTTTTTGATTGTTTTTTAGTTTCTCTCAGTGGGGCAGTCATTATCAATTGTCTTTTAGCAGGACCCATAACTGAACCACGAACAACGATGTAATTTGTTTTAATATCTCCAAAATTCTTTATGTTTTTGAATTTATCATCTGCGACACCCATATCTATAATTTTATTATTATAAATAGCTCTTGTAAATGTTCCAAGCTGCCCTGCCATAGGAACTCTAAAAATAACTCTAGCTGGATGCCATGGACCTAAACTTCCCGGTCTTCTTCGTCCTTTTTCTGATTTGTGAGACTTTAATTGAATACCAAATCTCTTTACAGGACCTTGAAGCCCCTTACCTTTTGTGATTCCTCTTAGGTCAATCAATTCCTTAGAATCGAAAAAATCTGAAACATTTAATTCTTTAATTAAACTTTCTTTTACAAATGCAAGTTTTTCTTCAATACTTCCACCAAGTCCAAATTCTAATAGATCGGGAGTTTTTTTAATATTAGTTTTTTTAACCTGTGAATAACATATAATTCGAATATCATCATAACTCTCTGGCTTTACTGAATCAATATTCTTTTCAGTTTTTGACAATTTAACTTTTTTCCTTAGTTCTTTATCTAAATTTTTACCTAAAACCTCTGTCGCAACTTCACCTTTCTTATAAAATCTAACTGAAAATATTTTCATCGATGGACATTCCAATATTGTAACAGGTGTAATAATCTCCTTACCTTTTGTCATTGAGTCAGCCGTATTATCTTTTACACACGCAGAAGCCATACCAGCTTTATAACAAATAAATCCTTTTAATTTTTTATTAGAATCAATAGCCTTCCAGTTAACACTAGGTAAAAATCTAGCGGCACGTTTCCGTGGCCAGAATTGTAAACTTCCTCTCCTTGGTGCTTTTTTTGTTGGCATTTTTTCTTTGTATTATATTTATCAATGATGCGGATGTCATTTTATCTTACTCTGGAATAAGTTATTTAGAAAAATTGGGTATATAAAGCTATTGGATTTTTGCAAAATATCAAGAAAGAAATTAAAGTTTAAGCCTGATTTAAACATTTAATAGCAATTAATTCAAATGTGGAATTTTCAATATTTAATGAAACTGGTTCGCATGTAATAGCTTGTTGCACAATTCCTATAATTGTTTGATTATATCCATACTGAACACCTTGCTGGAAAATATATGATTCTTTTTCAATTTTTCTTTCAGAGTATTTATCAAAAGCAATATATACAACCGCTAAAAGTAAACAAAACATTAATATTAAAACAATTAATTTCATTTTATTTTCATTCATTTTAAGCTTCGAAATTGTATTCTTTTGAATTTTCATTTTCATCAATATTAGTTTTTCTAATAATCCTTCCTTTCCGGATAGCCATTTCTCTCATTTTTGCAAAATTATCTTCCCCTTCTGGAAGAATCATTTCTTCTATAAAATATGTATGATTAATTATTGCTTTTTTAAAATCAGGTTTTTCAAAAATAAAACTTTTAACCCATGCCTCATCTGTAGTTTTCAATGTACAAAAATCAGCTTTCGCATCACCTGTTTTTTTGTCTTTGCTGGCTTTCGGACTTTTAGGTTTAATTTTTAGTTTAGTATTGTCTGTTTTAACATCAAAAGTCAATGCAAAAAAATTCTTTGGCATCTTATCTAATAATTCAATAATCTGATTACCACTCATTTCAGTATTTATAGAATATTTTTTAACACCCTGAAAGTTACTTTTTTTAATAAATTCAAGTTCTCCATCTAAATCCAACGTAGAAATAATTACACCTTTAATAAGAGTTTTATTTTCTCCTAATTTTTTTGCTGCAATACGAACTAATTCATTTGTAAATTCTCCAGATGTTTTTATGGCCCAACCTTTACCCATTTTTTTTGCTTCAATTAAGGCTTTATCCCTAAATTCACCTTTACTAAATTTTTGAAATTGAAGATGAGCAAAATCACTTTTTTCACCATTCAAAACTTTTTTTATAAAATTCATATTATTAATAATTTCTTTTTGTTTTTAAACTTTTTCAATCAACAACTTTATAAAATTAAAACACTTAAGTAAATTATACAAAATGAATGACCCTATATTTAAAAAAATTATGACAGCATCGATACTTTTGGTTTTGTTGACTTTGACTTTTTTAATTTTAAAACCAATACTTATGTCAATAGTTCTGGGGGTAATCCTTGCAATTATTTTATTACCATTATACAAATATCTTACAAAGAAATACAATAGGCCAAATATATTTGCATTAATAATCTGCTTAATTTTGGTTTTAATAATTATTTTGCCGATTTGGTTTTTGACACCAATAGCATTAGACCAGTCTTTTAAAGTTTATCAAGCATCACAGCAAATGGATTTTGTTACACCATTAAAAAGTGTTTTTCCGTCCCTGTTCGCATCAGATGAGTTTTCAAAAGAGGTTGGATCAATAATATTTTCTTTTGTTACAAGAATGGCAAACAGTTTAATGAATTCAATTTCTGGAATAATTTTGAATTTTCCAACATTGGTTCTACAATGGTTGGTAATTTTATTCACATTGTTTTTTATATTACGAGATAAAGAAAAAATAATAGATTATATAAAAAGCATCTCTCCATTTTCAAGAGATATTGAGAAAAAGTTTTTTGAATCATCAAAGGCAATAACAATATCCGTTCTTTATGGTCAGGTTGTGGTTGGAATTTTGCAAGGTCTTTTGGTTGGAATAGGGTTTCTTTTATTTAGAGTTCCAAATAACTTACTTTTAACATTATTCGCTTGTGCTGCAGGTGTATTCCCGATACTTGGAACAACGATTATTTGGTTTCCTGTAATGATATATTTATTTTTAACAGGAAATGTTTTAGCAGCAACAGGTATATTTGTATTCGGAGCATTTTCAACAGTGATGGATAATTTTCTTAGACCAATAATAGTTTCTAAAAGAGCTATGATGCATCCAGCATTAATAATGATAGGAATGATAGGTGGATTGTTTTTCTTCGGTATAATAGGATTTATATTGGGACCACTAATTTTAGCTTATCTGTTAATTGTTTTAGAACTTTATAGGAAAAAAGATTCTTTCAAGATGATTTCTTAATTAAAATGAAATTAAAAATAAAACTTTTAAAATGGTCAGCAGGACTTCCTGTTGCAATGTTAAATAAAAAAACAGCAGATGAATTAAGTGTCAGATCTAAAGATAGAGTTTTAATTAAAACATTTTCTAAAAATCCAAAAAAAATTTCAACAATTGTTGATACAATTCAAAAAGTTGTTGGAAAAAATGAGATCGCAGTTTCGTCTGAATTAAAAAAAAGATTAGGATTAAAAATAGGGCAAAAGGTTGAAGTTACGCTTGCTCAAGTTTCAAAAAGTTTGATGTTTATTCATAAAAAGTTAGATGGTAAAAAATTAACTGAAGCAGAGATAAATGAAATAATAGAAGACATTGTGAATAATTCATTATCAGAATCGGAGGTTACCTTGTTTGTTGCATCAATGTATGAAAAGGGAATGAATATAAAAGAAACTAGTTATTTAATTAAGGCAATTCTAAAATCCGGAAATGTTTTGAAATTAAAAAATAAGTACATTGTAGATAAGCATTGTATTGGAGGAATTGCAGGAAATAGAACAACCCCCATTGTCGTTTCAATTTGTTCAGCTGCGGGATTGACAATGCCTAAAAGTTCATCAAGGGCAATAACAAGTGCAGCAGGAACAGCAGATGTTATAGAGACAGTTACAAATATAGATTTTTCAATAGATCAATTAAAAAAAATAATTAAAAAAACAAAAGCATGTTTGGTTTGGGGCGGTTCATTGGGAATGGTTCCAGCAGATTCAAAAATAATACAAATAGAGAAAGCTCTAAAGTTAGATCCAGAAGCACAGTTGTTAGCATCTATCATGTCAAAAAAAATTGCAATGGATAGTAAATATATTTTGATAGATATTCCATATGGAAAATCTGCAAAAGTAAACAAGGTAAGTGCCTTAAATTTGAAAAAGAAATTCGAAAAACTTGGAAAACATTTTAATAGAAAAATAAAAGTTGTTTTAACAGATGGAAGTAAACCAATAGGAAATGGAGTGGGGCCAGCTTTAGAATTAAGAGATGTTGTAAATGTTTTAGATCCTTATCAAGATGGACCAAAAGATTTAGAGGAAAAATCTTTATTTTTAGCTTCTGAGATTTTTAAAATGGTTGGTAAAAAAAATACGAAAAAATTAGCTAAAGAAATTCTTTCATCAGGAAAAGCTTTTAAGAAATTTAATGAAATAATTGAGGCACAAGGCGGAAAGTTAAAAAAACTAAAATTAGCGAAATTTTCTAAAGACATAGTTGTAAAAAAATCTGGAAAAATTTTAGAAATGAATAATAAAAAAATCAATTTTCTTGCAAGAATTGCAGGTTGCCCAGCAGACAAATTTTCAGGAATTTACCTAGAGAAACATGTTGGAGATAAATTAAAAAAAGGTGACAAGGTTTTAACAATTTATTCAGAATCTAAAATTAGATTAAGGGATGCTATAAAATTTTATATAAAAGAAAAACCGATAAAGATACATTAAATCACAACTAATCTTTTAAACCAGTATTTCTTAATGAGTTTATGTCAGAAATAAACAATAGAAAAAATCTTGTAGGTTATTTTAAAAAAAATTTATCTAAAGGATATTCGTCAGACACTTTAAAATTCGCATTATTGAGTCAGGGTTATTCGAAAACAGTTGTTGTAAGAGCGCTTGAAGTTGCACATCAGGAATTATCACAAAAGGCACCAATGTTAAAAGAAAAGCCAAGGATAAGGTATGAGGTTTACGATCAGCATAATAATATTGTTGAAATAAAAAAGCCGTGGTGGAAAAGAATCTTTAATTGAATGTAATTTGACTAATAACAGTTTAGTCAAATGGAATCAGATTATTTGAACTATAGTAACATTTAAAATATCTTTTTCAGTTTTCTAAATATAAGCCTCCATCGCATAATGGTATTGCACCGGACTTGAGATCCGGGCCCTTTGGGCATCCCCGTTCGATTCGGGGTGGGGGCGTTCCATGATATACTGCTACGCAATATATCATTTATTTTTACCCTAGAATCTCACCGTATAAATTCAAATAGATTCATTCCTCCGTTTGACGAGCAATTCTGAAATTTTCAAATAAATAAATAAAGTGAATTTAAGAAAATTTTACGAGTTGTGAGCAGGGGGGTGAATAGAAAATTATATATAAGAAGTTTGTTCGCAATCAATATGGTACAATATGATATGTTTGAAGAAGAGCCCAGTAGGCTATACGATTTGCAGCAACAATTAATTATGGAAGCACTTTTTGAAAAAAATAAGAAACTATTTACTCAAAGTAGAACAGATGTAGTCAAATTTACAAAAGAACTTTCTATATATGTTGAACAAGTTGATAAAAAACTATCAGAGGTTTCGGGATCACACCCTTTTTATTTTATTATGGCTGAAGGTATAAAATTTTGTCAGCCTATTTTTTTAAGAGCTAAGGAATTCATAAATTCCCCAGAAAGTGCAAGTAAGGAAGATTATACATATCTTTTATTTGATTTAAGTATATTAGAAGCTCGTTCTAGAACAATTGATTATTTTATTCAGAATGTGAATCATGAAATATAATTCTTTTCTAACTCATTCCGTTATAATAAATAATTTTATAACCACATTCCTCTTTCTTTTCCTATGAAACCTTCGCTCCCCCATGAACCAATATTCCAAAGTTGGTTGAAGTTAATTTTTTTTATCTACACTTTTTTATTTTCAATTGAATTAATAAAAAAAACATCCTTATTTTTAACACCAAGTATAAAGGATTTTCTTTTACAAAATGCCACACCCTTAAAGGCAATTGCGTCAGGTTGGTTCACAACGTCAATTGTACAATCATCAGGTGCGGTAAGTTCAGTTGTTGCAGCATTCTCGCAGGAAGTAATTTGATTGACCTGTCAACTGCAATTTATATCATGATAGGAGCATCTCTGGGAACAATTGCCACAGCTTTGATAATTTCATTAGTAATTGTAGCACAAAGACGAAAAGATTTTAGACACGGATTTGAAATTGCATTATCGTACGCAATTTATAGCGCATTACTTGTTGTTATAGTTTTTATTTTAGAATATTTTTTCAAACTCTTTTCTAAAGTTTCATTTTTTCTAGCGACAGCAATCGGTCCAAAATTATCTTTATTAAAACTTCCAAATTTTGTTGAACTTTTAACTTCTCCAGTTCTAAATTTTCTATTCAAATATAATAATAAATTTATTTTATTGATTTTAGGTTTTTCTATTTTAATTTTTACTTTAAAATATATAGGTAAATCAATGATCAATGTTTTAGGAGGAGAAGATAAATCAAGAATATTTATTAACAAACATTTTGATTCAAAATTTAAAGTTTATTTTTTAGGAGTTTTTTTGACAGCAATAGTTTTTTCATCAAGTGTAACAATTGGACTTTTAATTCCACTTGCAGTAACAGGAGTTATTAGTTTAAGAAAGGCAATACCATTTATTTTGGGAGCAGACCTAGGAACATTCACAGATGTTTTCTTAGCTTCTGTAATAATTGATCAACCCCTTGCTTTGGCAACAGCATTTGCATATATGTTGTTTGGAATAATTGGAGCATTGATATTTTTGCCAAATACAGAATTTCTTTATAAAATAACAAAATTTACATCAAAAAGATTAATAAAAATTTCAAGAAATAAGGCGTTTTATATTTTAATAGCCTTTATTTTAGTGCCATTATTAGTTATTTTAATTTTCTGAAAACAAATATAAGAATAAAAATTTTTTATTTATTTTTCCATAAACCATGTTTATTGCAATACATTTTTGCAGATGTTGGTTTAAAGCAAAATTCAGCTTCTGGTTTTTGTCCTGGTTTTAAAAATATCTTAGAAATTTCTTTCCCATCGGTTGCTTCAATCCATTCAATATAATGATCTTCTTCCATTGGGTGTGCAACCGAACCGATTTTTACAACATGTCCTTCAATAATAGGCGAATGTTTTTCGGCGTATTCGCCCTCCGATTCCGGAGAAATTAAAATCATTTTTTTATCACAACAAACCAAGGCATCCGCCCCTTCGTGTAAAATTTCAATTACATTTCCACAAATATGACATTTCCAAATTTGATTTCTAGATGTCATTTTTATAATACACAAATATCCTCAGGTTCAAAATATTCCGTCTCATGCTTACATACCGGACATTCTTTTGGAGGCTCTGTTCCTTCGTGAATATGTCCACATTTAGAACATTTCCATTTTATTGACATTTCTCTTTTGTATACAGTATCATTTTCAACCATTTCTAAAAGTTTTCTATATCTTTCTTCATGAACTTTTTCAACTTCAGAAATTTCTTTAAATAATTTTGCAGCTTCTTCATTACCTTCTTCTTCAGCATCTTTTTGCATCTGAGGATACATTTCTGTATTTTCATAATGCTCACCAGCAACAGCCTCTTTAAGGTTTTTTTTAGTATCCCCAATCCCTTTCAAAAGTTTGAATTCTTCTTTCGCATGTTGCACTTCATTCATAGCTGTTTCTTCAAAAATTTTAGCAATATAATGATAACCTTGTTTTCTTGCAACTTTAGCAAAATACATATACTTGTTTCTAGCTTGGCTTTCACCCGCAAAAGAAGCTTTTAAGTTTTCCTCTGTTTTTGTCATTATAATTATAATTATAATCTCTATTTAAACATATCAGTCAGAGATTTTAAAAAGAGTTATTATTAAAACAAACATTCTCTTTAAATAAATAATAAATAAATAATAAAAAATAGTTAAAATAAAAAAAATTATTCTTTTTTTACTTTAACAGCTTTTGGACCTTTGTCTCCTTTTTCAACATCATATGTAACCGAGTCTCCTTCTTTAACTTTTACACCTTCGCCCAATTCTGTCTGATGCACAAAAACATCTATTCCGTCTTCGCCCGTAATAAATCCGAATGATTTAGCTTCATTGAAAAATTTTATTGTTCCTTTCATTTTTTTACCTCCCATAAATTTATAATTGGGATACAGAAAAGAACTGCAATTTGTGAATATTAGAATCTTTACTAAAATAATAAAAATTGTTCAGTATATAAATAGTTGCTTTTTTGTCATTTACTTGATGATTTAAAAATATAACATCAAGTAAATCCTGCAGCCCAGCTTCCAATAAAGTTAGTTGCAATAATAACAACCGCAGCAATAATTAAATGTTCGGCAGCAGATTTAATTGGGCTAAATTTTGTTCCGTTTGCAATATAAAAACTGAACATGCCCAAAAGAGAAAGTCCCCATATAATACTAATAATAATTGCAGTTTGAAGATTAAAAATTAATATAGGAATAATAAAACTTAATGCAAATATAAATTTAAATATAAAAGTGAAAAATGTACTCTCCCAAATTTCCTTTCTCTTAATATTTTTATTTCCAGCTTCTTCTGAGATATGAATTCCCAATGAGTCTGAAAGCGCATCCGCAATAGCAATAATAAAAATCCCACTAAGTATAACCGATTTGGAATGTGTCCCAGAATTCAATCCCACAATTAAACCCAATGTTGTAATAACCCCAGACGTTAAACCAAATCCCAAACCTTTTTTTATTGGAAGTTTCATATTATTTTTTCTTAGTTTTTTTTCTTAGTTTATTTTTTGCGATTTTTGATACAGGTTTTTTAATTTTTTTTATTAATCGACTTTCTAAAACTGGAAGAGTTTTTTCAATATCATTTAATCTATTTCGATATTTTTTATATTAGAGGAATCCTCGCTATCATCATCAACAACCAAAATTTTCTTCACCATCTTGATCTAATAAATTACAATTATTATTTAAATCTTACTCTTTCTCAAATGCTTCCAAAACTCTTGAGTCTGGACTTAATACATCAACCTTGTCGTTCTTATGCCTAAGTCCTCTATAAATTTTTTGCCAAAGTTCTCGCTTAGCTTTATCTCTATAAAAATCCCAATAAAACTGAGGTTTAGTTTTCATAAGAATTTTCCAAAAAGCATCTTGAACGTTTGGGTTAGGGTATTTTGTAAACACAATTGAATTACATTCGTCTCCTGGAAAATCCATTCCCCTCGAAGCTCTTGTAGAAAATAAAACTTCAGTATCGCCTTTTTTGAATTGTTCAATCAATTCACCAGTTTTATCCCTATTTTGCGTTTCCCTTAATTCTTCCCGGCTAATCAAATTATTAAGACCAAGTGTTATCATCTCCTCTTTAGAGGGTAAATCCATAAATGCATTAACATGAACAAGTGTGGGCTTGTTAGATTGTCCAACACATTTATCCAATGCTTTTAGGTAATCATTTCTAGAATATTTCTTGGAAGAAAAATTTGAATATTTACAATCAATTTCAGACCCGGTTCGTTTGACATTAATTCTTCCTTGTTTTTCAACTTCAGCATCAATAACACAATGGTCTTCAATTCCAAAAATATTTTTTAAAACATTATCAGAGTGCAATGTTCCAGACATTAAAACAATAGCCTTATTTTTATCAACCATTTCTTTAAATTTCTTGGCTAAATTGGTAGTCACAACGCTAGCCATTAATTTATCATCATTTTTATTAAACGTAACATATGTTTCATCCAAATACTCTTCAAACATCTTTGAAATATTCAAAACATCAAACAGATAGCTCTCTTCATCAATACCTTCTAAAAAATCTGGATCCTTCAAAAAAATACGAAACAAATCATAGAGTCCAGTTCGTTTTAATTGAACAATTTCTTTAGATGAGATAAAGCTTTGAATATTTTTTTTCAAGTACCAAATAATTTCTCGGATTTCATGTAATACAGCTTCGGATGCTTCGTCTTTACCAACACATCTGATTAAAGCCATCTGCAATCTGTCAAGATTTATATTTGCCTGATTTGAAAAACTATCCAAAAACTCATCGCACTCATCCACAATTTCAATTTCAGTATACGGTTTACGATTCATTGCAGATTCTAATTTATATTTTGGAGAATTAAAAACAATTACATCTGAATTAATAAAAGAATCAAACTGTTGATAAAATCCACATCCAGGTCTCCCCTTATGATAAACAAATTTTTCATTACTTAATCCAGTATATTTTTCTTTTTTACTTTCTGAAAAAGATTTTAATTCATATTTAGATTTCACAACCGGACACCAGTATGGACAAACTCCTGCAACAGAAGCTCTTCGAACATCTTTAATATCTAACAACTTAGTGTAGTCAATATTTTTATTTTGCTTCAAATATCCTTTTAAAATGTTCCAATTTTTTTCTTTGATCTCGATTTTACATGGAAGATTTCTATTGTCGGCAGATAAATCATTTTCAATAAGCCTTTTTACGGATTCCCGTTTCCCTGAAAAAATATCATTGAGTTTATCATTGGTTTCAGATTTAATTTTAGGAATTGCATTCTTATTATCTCTCAGGAACGGGCATTCATGATTTTTTCTTCCAGTTGTAACATTTATTTTTAATTTTGTTTTATCAGGTTTTAATAAATATTTTTTTTCAGCATAATCTTTTCTATACTGTTCTTGCAAATTTTTAATTGGAACAATAATAGAAGCTCGTCCAAGTTCATTAGCAATATTTAACGCAATTGCAGATTTACCTGTACCACAAATTCCCTGAATAAAAATAACTTTCTTCCCGTTTTCAATAGATTTAATCACTTCTTTCACAACATCCTCTTGAGATTTACCATTTGAAAACACCAAAGGTTTCAAAAGTTTTTCATTTTCATAAAGATTCCACACCATAACCCTATTGAAATTTTTTTCAAGTTATAAAGATTTGTAATCATTTTATGGGACACAGTATCCACTCTTCTTAAAACTGTAAATTAATGTTTTATAGTTAGATAAAATTATAAATTAAATAATTCGTTACAAACTAGATCTAAAGAACTGATCCCTTTCTTTAAAGTTCAAACTACTAATGTAGAGAACCAGACACTATTAATATTAAATTAATAATTATCCAAAAAGAGCACCAAGTCCTTCAGCTGCAGCCGCTTTTTTTTCTTCCTTAGGTTTTTCCGCTTTCTCAGCTTTTGGAGCTTCACTTGAAGCAGCCGGAGCAGCAGAAACAACACTAGCGTTTTCTAGCTCAGTAGCTATGTCAACGTCTTTCAAACTAGCAACTAATGATTTGATTTTTGATTCATCAACATCAGCGCCAGCAGCAGCAACAACATTTTTCAAACTGTCTTCAGTTATATCTTTTCCAAGTTTGTGCAACAAAAGTGCAGCATATGTATATTCCATTTTGTTTTTCCTTATTTAATTAAGCTTAGCCAAACAGACTCGCAAGTCCAGCGCCGGCATCAGCTTTCTTTTCCTCCTTTTTTTCCTTAGGAGTTTCTTTCACTTCTTCAACAACAGCAACCTCTTCAGGTTCACCACTGATAATTCTATTTAATCTATTTTCGTGAGCATTAGCTTTTCCAATCATAACCTTAATAGTTTCAGTTGTAATATAACCAATTTCAACAGCAAAGCCTAACGCTTTTCCAAAATCAGTTTTCAATTCATCTTTAGTTTTCTCTGAATCAATTTCAATATTCAAATATAATTTACCTTCTTTAAGATCGTAACCTGCAATAGGAATATATCCATTCTCAAAAGGTTTAATGTCTAATTTGGCCATAATATCTGCAGCACCTTGAGAAATCTTTGAACCTTCTTTTGCAATAATTTTTGATTCTTTAATTGTAATCTTTCCCTTTTCAATTTGAATTTTAATTCCTAATGCTCCTAATTCACTAATAGCTGGACCTGGAACCAAGTCAGTTGGGCCTCCTAAAACTTCAATATCTTTTGGAGCAACTTGCCCCACTTTAGCTTTAGCTGGAGTTTTTTTCTTAATCAATTCTAATGCAAGATCATAACAATCTTCATCTGAAAATAAAAGTGCAACACTTTCAGTAATTTGATTTTTTAATTCTTCAGTATTTGCTTTCTTAGATTCATCAATAGCCCTAAACATTAAATTCTTTTTTGGGAACTTAACAATTGCCTTAGCTCTAAGTTTTTTACCAATCTCTTGAAATTGAGCAGCTGGTAAATTTTTAATAGAAGCAATCAATAAAGTTTTTTTAGTATTGATTAATTCTGATAATTCTTTTACAACTTTCAATTTTCTTTCAGGAATATCCATAACAACTTTTTGTTCTACCATTATCTAACCTCGATCCTTATTGGTTTAGTCATAGTGAATTTTAATTGAATATTTTTAATATTCTCTTTATCCCTAGGAAGTTTTTTCAAAAGATCTCCATAAATAGATAAAACATTTTCAACAATATCTTCATCTTTCATACTTTGTTTTCCAACATTAATTTTAGCACTTGCCTC
>CAYZYW010000002.1:0-53758 GCA_964482665.1 Candidatus Woesearchaeota archaeon | reverse complement strand
TAACTCTATATTTTAAAAAATCTTCATAATCAATCTTAGTTGAAATACCTGGCGTATCAACCATTTTAAACGTCATGCTCTTACCTTTGTAACTTATCTCTACTTTTTCCTTAAACTGAACATTTCGCGTCTCATGTGGAATCTTACTAACACTTCCAATCTCTTCTCCTGTAAAATCCTTACAAATCCTATTCGCCAAACTAGTTTTTCCTGCATTAGGAGGTCCATAAAATCCCAAACGAATATCTTTTTTATTCTTAAAAATGCTAAAAAAGATTCTCTGAAAAAAATTCTTAAAAATTTTAATTACCATAATATAATATATTTTCTAACTTTATAAAGATTTATCTACTATAGACATTATCTCAATCTACGATTTTGAAATCTAGAATTAAATCCTCTTTTTGGAACAATTTTTTTCTCAACTGACTTTTTCTTAAATAAACCTGTGATTTTATCAATAGGTATTTCCACCATTCCTGTCCTTTTCCCACCATATTTTTTCATAACATATGCAACCTGTTCAGATTTCCAACCACTCTTTTTCAAATTCAAAGCAATTTTTTTATTATCCATTCCTTTATCTTTAGAATTTTTAACATAATTAATCATATTATAGAGATTATTTTTATTAAGAAATAAATGTGATTCATATTTTTTCTTATACCAAATTTGAAGAAAAATATAAACACCAATACTAAGCAATATCAAAAACACAATCACTAAAATAAAAATAACCCATTTAGAAATTTTTTCTTCTTTCTCTGGTAAATCCTCAATATTCAAATCACTTATCCCTGGAGAAATAAACATTGGAAGATCCTTAAACTCAACATTGGGATTAGTTGTAAATGAAAAAGATTCGGAACCTTCTACGTCGGCATAAAAATAATCACCTGTTTTTTTAAATCCTAAATCTGAATTAATGTCAGACATTTCTATAAAAATATAAAAATTATCTCTAGAGTCAACGTTAATATCAAAACTATTTAATATATTTGAAGAACCCCTGTCATAAACAGCAGAATATTTTACAAAATCCATAATAACACTTGTAAAATCTTGATTCCAAATTAAAATTGCATCTTCATATTCTGAATTTTTGTTTCCATAATCACCGCGTGAAATATTTGATAAAACATCTAGATCAATATTATTTTTAGATGTATAAAAAGGAATATTTTCAACTGAAAAACTAAAATTAACAGAATTCGGAATATTTAATTTAACTAAATCAATCATTAATGAAATTAATGATACATCTGAATTGCCTCCCTTAAAAAATAAAGATTGAATAGCCGTCAAATTTTTCTGCGAACTTTCAAAATCAAAATATGAATTCAAATCCGTTTGAACAAATGTTGGAAATGTTTCAATTTGAGCCTTAACATTTTTTAAATCAATTAACTTAGTTTTCAAAGTATCATTAAGTTTATCCTTAGGGGATTCTGCAACAACATTAATTTTATGTGAAAATGTTTTAGCATATGAATCTGTGACTGTCAATGATAATTCAAAGGTTCCTAATGAATTATATGAATGATACACAAAATTATCATATGTTGTTTCTATTTCATTGTCTCCAAAAGTCCATTCATATTTTGTAATTGAATTGTTAATTCCAGCCAACTGAACATTAGCAATAAATCTAGCTGGAAAACCAGCAGGACTTTTTTTCGGATAAATATCTTTAATACTTGAAACCGAAGCTATGCTAAATTTTTCATCAATAAATTTTTTATCATCATATTTTAAATTAAAATCAAAATACCCCAATTCATTTCCAACCGAAAAATTAGCATCATCTAAATAAACAGATGAAAAGTTCATATTTGTTAATACAGACCCTTCTTCTAAAATATAAATATTACTAGAAGGCTTAGACCCAATAGAGGCAGCACGATATTCTATATTTAAATCCTTTATTTCAATCTCTTGATTTGAAATATATGATGTAACTTTTATTGGAATCGTACAACCATTCTCACAATCATTATTATAATTTTGATCCAAATAATAAATAGCAGAATCCCTTAAATCATCTTCATCAAATTCCATATCTCCAATACTTTCATATTTCATCTCTTGTGCAAAAATTGAATATGCACTTGTATCAAATTCCGAATCCCCTTCCATATAGCCACATCCTAATTCAGTTTGATAACCTTTAATTTTATATGTTGTATCTGCGACTCCCTCGGCACAAACATAATAATAATCCTTAGTTTCAATTGAAAAATCTATATCGCAATCAATATTCCCACTATTTTCATTTACTAAACAAGATCCAACATTATCCTTATCTTTATCTAATAATGAAAATGTCATTGGCTGCGAATTTCCATTCCCACTAAGAGTCGCACCAACTCTTACACCTGGGCTTTTATCAAAAATAAATTTTTGACAAAAAATACTTCCTTTCAAAATTATAGGAATAACATTTGAGTTCGAAGAATCATAACAGCTATAATCTTTCTCAGTTGAACATACACTATTAGACATTTTTTCATTAGAATAATTTAACAAACCATCAAAAAGGTCTACATAAATTTGATTATTACAACTCTCTCCAGCATCACTAGTAATATTAAAATTCACCGAAGTAACGTCTATCACCTCTCCCTCAAAAACAATTCCAAAAACAACGCTTTCTCCATTATTCAGGTTCTTATTTTTAACAACACTTGAATCTCCTATTGCTTCATATTCAGGCTTACATGTTATAGGATTACATAAATATTCCAAATCATTTAACTCCAATAAATCCATTAATGAAATTGAATCATCTTCTGAACTAAATAATTTTCTCGCATCCTCATTTTCCAAACTAAAATTAACCCAACCCTTAACTTTTTCATTTACACCATATGTTGTTTGCAAACTAGAGTTTTGATCACCCAATGTAATACTCGCACTAACACTAACGATTAAAAAAATCATTACAAATATACAAGATTTAAATTTTAATTCCATTTTTCTTTTTTAAAATTAAAATAACATATATCAACGAAATCAAACTCATACTTAAAATAAAACTAAAGAAACTAAAGAAACTTAATCTTGCAACATCTATACATGGAACAACTTGATCTTCAAGATCAGGACAGGTAGGATCTAAAGGTGTATATTTCAATATAATCTCATCCCCCTCATTTTCACAATCTCCCTCTTTTATTGTTGTATACTTACATTTATTTTCACCCTTTGGACTACATTTAATCGTTGCAGTTTCATTCCACCAACAACCAGCAGTAGGTGTTTTTACCTCGCAACTATTAAGATTACAATCAGACATACTTATATAATTATAACATGTTGAAATAACTCCACAGTCTGGAAGAAAAGTTGACGATGTTTTTAATTCTAATCGAGCACTTTCATCAACACCTTCAACTGAAAAATAAACCTTATCACCATTTTTTAATTCTGTCACGTCTGCTTCACTTAATGTCCAGTATGCAGAACCACGTCCTTCAATCAATTCACCTGGTATAGTTTTTATATGCTTATCACTAATAAGTTTATCTAAATAAATTTTAAAATCAAGAGATATTCCCATATTTGGAACATACATTTCAACCACATTACCAATTTCTAAATTTAACAAATCAGTTCTTTTACCATCAATTCTCCAGAATGGCGTAAACACTTTTCCCTCACATGTATCATCTGAATTTATTTGATCAATTGTACAATCTGCTCCATAATATGCTGCACAAACTTCATCTTTATCATCGTCACATGAATAAGCTATATTATTTATGTAAACACCATTTTCTATTGATGGATCCTGAGGATCCGCTCCACTAATCGGACCACTAACCGCTAAAGAATAAACAAAACCAACTGTCATCAACATAAATACAATTAACACAACCTCTTTTTTCATATTATAAAATAATTTAATATGTATTTAAAGTTTTTGAATGGATAATTATTTAAATATTAAAAACAAATAAATTTATGGTGATAACAAGAAGAGAATTTTTAAAAATGGTAGCAATATCATCAATCACAAGTCCAACAATTATTTCATGTGGAGCACCTGAATTATCTCAAAATGAATTAAGCAAACAACAATTAAATAATCCACCCTATAAACCTGCACAATATACTTTACAAAATTCATCTACAACAAATGGCAAAATTACATTAGATGGTCAACATTATCCATGTGAAGATGAGTCTGGAAATCCTGTTTTAAATATAGACGCAATTAAATATAAACAAAATACCGGAGGAATGATTTTAGCAGAAGATTCAAATAAAAAATATCAGCCAACAATAATTAGAACATCAAGTAAAAAAACACCATTCCAATCTCTATTGAAATTTATAAACAGAAATTCAGATGATGTTAAAAAAGTGGGAAATGTATCTATGAATTTTTTAGGAAAAGATTATCTTGAATTTGATACTTCAAAAATTTCAACAACTCCAGGTGTAATATATCGAGGTGACCATTCTTTTAATAGTATTCAAAATTTAAATTCATTGGCAATGAAAACAAGTTTAACATTAACAACCATAACTCCAAACCCTGTAACACCTTGGACTTTTGCTGCAACTTCTTCAATAGGCGGTGTTCTTGAAGTAGCTGATCATATAATAGATGCAATAAATTCATTTAAACCATTAACCGGATTAGAAATAAATAAAGATAAAAAATTTAGCTTATACGAAGTAAATGATGTCCCAATTTTTATTATATCGCAAATATTAAACTCACGAGAAACTTATTCAGCAGAAGAACTTTTCCCATTTCAGCCCGGCAATAATTGGGATTACGGCAATGGAACAATGGAAATCTGCGAAGAACATATTGATGGACAAAATGTAATATCAGTAAAACACAATGAAAGTGGAAATAAGGAATTTTTTGGATTTAAAGGAAACAATCTATATCAAGTTGGAGTATATAATGCCAACCAAAAAAAAGAAATTTTATTTACTCCATATGTCAAAATGGGGGATGGAAACATGCACAAAGGAAAATCATTTTTATCTAATTCAGATGTTTCAATAAATGGAGAATTTGCAGGTACGATTAATAGTGAATTAAAATGTAAGGGAATAGAAGACAAGATTCTAGCAGGAACATGCTATGGAAATTGTTTATTGATCGAAGAAAGTTCAGATGTTTCAATAAATGGACGAGAAAATTCAAGTACAAAATATGAACATTTCTATGTAAAAGATATAGGAAAAATTTTAACAATCGGAGAAGGGGAAACTACTTCTTTAGAAAATTATGACACGTCGTCCAAAGCAAAAAGAAAATTAAATCCTTATATTTCGGGATTAAGTAAAATAATTTTATCTTAATTGTAAAAACATTTAAATAATATAATGATTTAATATAATAATGAAAAAGAGTTTGGTGAATATAATTTTATTTACAGCATTAGCTACTGTTGGACTAAATTGCGGATCACTTGATCCAAAAGAAAATTCCAAAAAACCAGAATATAGTAATGGATCTTCAGGAAATAATAACACTGGAAACAATGGAAGTAATACCGGGAACAATGAGGATAACACATCTGGTGCAAAATATGGAACATGGAATTTTGACGCTCCAACAGAAAAAGCAATAGATGATTCAAATTTTGAAATTGTAGATGGACCAAGTCCTCCAAATATCGAAGGTAAATATCATGTAACTGGAAAATTCACAGATGTATTCGAAAATTATAAATCAGGAATAGATTCAATATTTGAATTTTACAATCAGCAAGGAGCAAATGTTCAAATGAAAGAAAATCAAGGTTCTGGACGAGGCAATATAATAAAAGGTCTTGGAGATAATTTTACATTAAATGGAACATTTAAAATTGATGTTGATGGATGTATTCAAGAAAATTCCATGTTAATAACAGGAAGAAAAACATTTCATAATAATCTTGACACAAAAGGACTGCAAGTTTTAACAGGACTTTCTGGAGATTGTGAAGATTATCCAACTGAAGCATGGGCAACATCAGAAGCTTATTTTGAAAAAATAGATTCAAAATCAAACATATACAAATCAATGTCCTTACTTATTAAACCATTTCCAAAAAACTACAATCAACATCATCAATAATGTCCCCCCTGTATAGTTACACTATAACAAAACATTTAAATAGTTTTAATACATAGTTATTTCATGAAAAGCTTAAAGGATATATTAATTACAGGTGTAGTTGGAACAACCTTATTGTTAAATGGATGCGGAGCAGTATCAGAATATAATCCAACAAATAACAATCCTATCGATGGGGATAAAGCTGAATATTCAGAACATGAAAATCCAATTGATGGAGACACAGATATTTTAATAGACGGCGACAAAGATATTATAGAAATTGAGAATGAAACTGAATATGCAGAAGAAAATACAGAAGTTGAAAATGAAATCGAAACAGAAACACCCACAACATATTGCGCAAGCGGAAATGTAAAAACATTCGATCCTGAAATTGACGAAAAAGCACTAGAAAATGTAAATGTAAAATTATTATGCAATAGCACCTCTCCACCTTATGGTCTTACAATAAATGATATACAAACGGATGAAAATGGAAACTGGGAGCAATGTGGAATCTACAAAGGAGAATGTGAAATTAAATATTTCAAAACAGACCATTTAGCATATATACCAGGAATTTTAATCGTAGAAGATGAACAAAATTTAGAAACAAATGCAAAATTAATTCCAACAAAATATGAAAAATTCGTAAAAGAAATTCTATATTATAATGATTATATTTTAAAATGGTCAGAGACACCAATTTGGGACATATATACACTTGAACATAAAAGCGGAGAATATATCGGTCAAGAAAAAATAGATGAAATAACATCTATAATTCAAGATAAAATCGCTAATTTTGCAAATTTGCCTAAAGATCAATCTTATCAAATAAATATTTTCAAAAAACTGCCACCCATGGACAAGCAACCTGAAAATGGACACATAGAAATACATTTAGATAATAGCAATACTCCCAGCAATGGATCATACTTTTCAGATGGAATTATAAATTCTGCATCTTCCAATTTCAAAACATCTAGCACAAAAGGAACAATAATGCAAGAACTTGGAGCATCAATATTTGGAAGTGGTGAATCTAATAATTATATAAGTGTCTTTAATCAGCCACATTACAGCGATGACTGGACAATTTATGATAATATGCTTTCAAAAATACATTTCTCACGATCTCCTAGAACAAAAATATCAACAGGACTAGAAGAAGCATATTCAAAACATATTATTAATTAAAAAAATTAATATATTGTTACAGGCGTTAAAATACCATAATCTATATCATTCGAAAATTTAGCACAATAATACTTAACACCATCCCTTTCAGATACTGATCCTTGATTTTCGGGTGACCATATAGGATTACACAATTCTTCCTCTGTTTCACGACATTCGCCATATTCTTCATTCCACCTTTTTCCTTCCGGACAACAATTTCCCCTATCTCTTTCAGCCATCATTGGACTATATGAAAGACTTGGAGTCCATGTGCAATTTTCACTTGTTACATCCCAACATCCATCCCTTGTTTTTGGATTAAAACATGGACCAACTTCACTAGATTCATATTCTTTGCAATAAAGTTTATATTTTTCACCATAATCACCAACATGAGCATTTGTAGATGAACTCATTTCTATAACCTTTATTTCATCATTAGGATGATCTCTATCTTCTTTAAACAATGCACATTTCTGTCCAACACCAAAGCAAACATCAACATTATAAGAATTCACTTTATCAAATGAAACATGGGCATTTGTATAATTCGATAAACTTAACAAACGATTATTCCCATTGCAGATACGCGTATTACTTTTCTCACTATAACAACATAATTTATGTGAATAATCATTTAATATTGGAATATACCCTGGTTTAGTTCTACATTTCTTTGGAAAAAAAAGAAATCCACTCCAAACACAATTATATTTTTCATCAATAGCTGAACAAGATTCTTCATTTTTCAAATCATTGCATGTATTATATGTATATTCTGCATGACCATTTGATACTGAAGATAATCTCATAACTTCGACATATTCTTTTATTTCACCCAAGTCCTCACAATCTTTCTCAGTTATCTCACACTCCATCGCAAAAATTCCACCCAATAAAAATACAAAAAGACCCAATGCAATCACAACTTTTTTCACGCTCATAAACAACTCAATGAAAAAGCTTTTATAAATTTAGCGATTAAGCAAAATGTTTATTATTAATCTGAACATCAAACCAATATGAAAAACGCATTAAAAATCGTAGGATTCGGAATCGGACTTGTAGGATTAAGTGTTGTAGTTTTAATAAAAAAATTCATCAAAGCCGGATTCACAGCGATCGAAGATTTAATTGAATATTCAAAACGAAAAATAAATGAAAGAAAATAAAAAAACCCAATATCATTCTTCAACCCATCTCTTACCAACCCCGCAAAAACCAATTAATTTCTTTCCCTTTTATCAATCATCTCTTACCCAACCTCCAAAACCCTAACTTATACAGCACACGCAAAAGGGCCGCTAGACGGACCAATGTGGCATCCCAAAGTGCAATAAAGATGCTGCCCAGCATGAATGTGAGGAAGTTATAAAGAAACCAGGGGTTTCTTAACCTTTGATAACACCCAAAGGCCTCAATCGTGCAACTTTTTTATTTAAACCTAAATCACAAACCGTCTTTATAACTTCATCAATATCCTTATACGCCTCTGGACTTTCCTGCGCCAAACTTTTCATACTTCCAGCCCTAACCTCAATACCCTTGCAACACAAATCTTCTTTAACCTGTTCACCTGTTTTCAACTTCATTGCACTTGCCCTACTATGAATTCTACCCGCACCATGAACCGTTGATGCGAATGTCAATTCTTCTGCCTTCTTTGTTCCAACCAATAAATACGATGATGTACCCATTGAACCCGGAATCAAAACAGGCTGACCAATCTCACGATATTTTTCTGAAACATATTTACTCCCCGAACCAAAACTGCTCGTCGCCCCCTTTCTATGAACCAAAACCTTTTTTAATTTACCACCTGCTTGCAGGTTCTCGTGCCCCTTGGGGGTATCAAGCAAATGATCCTCAAACTTCGCAATATTATGACACACATCATAAACAACATCAATTTTAATATCCGGGAAACTAAATTTCAAATCTTCTCTAATCCAATGCGTAATCAATTGTTTATTCGCAAACGCAAAATTCGCAGCAGCCCCCATCGCCAAAAAATAATCTTTACCCAACTCGCTTTTAATCGGAGCATTAATCAATTCCCTATCTGGCAAATCCTCAAAGCCATATTCAACTTCCATTTTTTTAATATAATCTGAAGCAACCTGATGACCCAATCCACGCGAACCACAATGAACCATTATCATAACTTGTCCCTCTTTAATTCCAAAAACTTTTGCCTTTTCTTTATCAAAAATTTCATCAACATATTGAATTTCTAAAAAATGATTCCCCGCACCCAATGTTCCAATTTGACCAATTCCTCTTTTTATCGCACGCTCTGAAACTTTTGAAACATCTGAATTCAAACATCCTTCAGCCTCTGTATTTTTATAATCATCTTTAACTCCATAACCCTTCTCGACCATATACTTCGCCCCGCCTTTCAAAAGTTTATTTAACTCATCCTTTGTAATTTGAAACCCACTACCTCGACCAACACCTGATGGAATTTTCCTAAAAAGACTTTCTAAAATTTCATTTTTATTTTTTTCAATATCTTCTTTTTTCAAATTTGTTTTCAATAACCGAACTGAACAATTAATATCATACCCAACTCCACCTGGAGATATTACACCCTCATTCAAATCAAACGCCGCAACTCCTCCAATCGAAAAACCATAACCCTGATGCGCATCAGCCAAAGCAATAGAATGCTTCAAAATTCCAGGTAAACACGCAATATTTGAAACCTGCGTCAAAGTTTTATCTTTTTTAATAAAATCCATAAGCTTCTCACTAGCATAAATCCTTCCAGGAACTTTCATATTTCCTTCTTTAGAAACTTCATATATATTCTCAGATATTTTTTTAACTTCCATAAAAAAATGAAGATGAAGTAGTTTTTAAAATACTCTACATTCCCCCTCAAATAATCTACCTACCCCATAAAATTTTTTCTTCCCTTTCGTTAACCATTTATTACCTGTCATCAACAACCTAACTTATTCAGCACACGAAAAAGGACCGCTAGACGGGCCCATGTAGTATCCCAAAGTGCAAGAAAGATGCTGCCCAACATGAACGTGAGGAAGTTGCTTGTGACCTTTAGGTTATTAAGAAACCAGGGGTTTCTTAATCAGTCCAGCAAAACAACTTCAATTGTCGTGGAGAATATTTATCAAGCTCTGCAAAAATCGGAACCGCCTTTGAATATACATCTTTATCCAAAGGAATATTATGATATACATCAGCCAAACAAATAACATCTGTTGCACAAACCATTGAAACACATTCAAGATAATCTGGAGTTCGAATATCTAATTTAAGAACAACTCCTGGAGGACCTTTTTTCGGAAGCTTATCCTCATCTATTTCTAAAATTTCACTTCTTAATTTATCATCCAATTCAATTTCTCTAAGTATTGACAATTCAGCTTCATATATTTTTTTACCAACACCACCTTTACTAATATAACCCTTATCTATAACAACAAGCAACACACCCGCAATCAACAAAATCGCAATAAACGCCTCTATAATTTTTATCCAACCTCTCTTATTTTTCCTCATCATAAAAATAATAACAAAAACTAATTTATATAATTAATGAATTTAAAAAAATTTAAATTATATTTTTGAAATTCCGCCTTTATTTGCATCTTTAAACTTAAAGCTCTTGAGGTAAGATAAACTTCCTTTAATCCATTAAGACTTAGTTTTTTAGAAACAAACCTTATAGAGGGATGATCTCCCTTAAAGCCCGCTAAAATTTCAGCATTAATCTCAACCCCAAAAACCAATCCCCCATTCATATTTTCATATCTTTTTGCATAGCGAAAAGCTTCTTTTTTATCCAATGAAATTGAGAAACATTTTACTCTAAATTCAATTTCTCGTTCATGGAAACCACCAGATGCCCAATACATTGCAACATCTTCAATTGATTGTCCATTTGAATATTTCTCAAAAAAACCTTTTTTGGGAAAATCTTTCTTGATTACTTTTAATTTTTGCTCATAAGGTGAAAGTATTTTACCATCTCTTGCAATTTTAATTCCATTCTCTACACTTGTTCCATGATATACTAAAATTTTATTTTCCATACTCATTTTATTTTTCTCCTTCAATATAACTACCAAACTTTTATAATCATCGAGCCCTGCAAAATATTTGCCTCTGAATCAATATACAAAAACGAAATTTCCTCTGCATAAATATCTGTTCTAATATTTTTATCTTCAGTTTTAATTGAATCACCTAAAGTATCTACAAACTCAAAGCCAAAATCACTTCCCGCTGGAACATTCATTCCTTCTTTTAAAACCTCATAATTATTTTCATACATATATAACATATCACCTATTTTTGATTCGAAAACCTCTGTTTCTGTTTTAACTAAACTTGGATCAATTTTTTTACATTTAACACTACCACTATCAAAATAGCCCTCCCTTAAACTTTCAATATCCTTTGAAAAATAAACCTTAAACGCTTCATTTGAAAATTTAACATTATTACCACTCTTTTTAAAATCTAAAATTCCTCCATCACTATCCTTTACAATAATATTTAAATTATTAACATCTATTTCATCAACATTTAATTCTCCACATTTTTCATTCCCAAGCGAAACTGTAACAATTGTTAAATCGCCTGACGAATTTTCAACTAAAGCCATTTTTAAAAAATCTAAAACAACCTGCTTATCTTTTTGCATTTTTGTAACGGGAGCAATCGCACTATAGAGAAAAGCAATAAAAGTCACGAAAATCAAAAACGACAAAATCATTCCAACATGCGAACCCTTTTTACTTAAAACACCTCTCATAGTTAAAAATACAAAACCTAATTTATATAATTAATGAATTAATTAATTCTTTTCTTTACTCCCAAATAACCCCATCCTGCAGAAACTCCCAGAATACTTGCCAAAACATATGGCACCCATTCTGTTGTATTTGTATTAATAATATTATGACTTTGCAAAATATCATAAAGAATATATGTATCTGCAGCCAAAACTTGACCTAACGCCTTAACTCTGCCAAAACTATTTGCTCGATCTGTAGAATTTTTATCATTATCAACTTTACAATTTTCAGGAAATATAATTGCACCTGTAGCTTCCTCAATTTGATTAACAATATTACCACGCTTCATTTGAGAATAATAATTAACACCCCAATTCGCAATCATCGATGCTGGAAAAATCACATTTTCTTTCAAACATTCTTTTGCAACACAATATCCTCCAACCAAAAGATTTTTTCCTTTATCAAATAATGGATCCAACTTAGCACCCTCTTTTGTTTTCATATTTTCATATTTCTTAGCAACAAATCCATCAACCTTATCTCCAATATCTCCCGCAATTATCAAAGCCAATCCTCCCAATTCTGAAACACAATTATCTGCTCCATAAACAATTCCAACACCAGCCCCCGTACAAAGCAAAGCTACAGCACTAATTCTATTTGGATGCGGAACCCACCACGGCTTTTCCATTTTTCTCATAAAAATTCCTAACTTTAAACATTATAAATATTTAGATATAAAAACAACTCTCTCATTCCAAAACATACTTCTAATCACAATAATACTTTTAAACTGAAACAATATTTTTAATATATGAAAAAAATACTACCCTTAATGATTTTAATTTTAACATTGGGTTTTATTTTAGCCGCAAACTGTCCACCAAGTATTCCTAAGACATATTCCGGATTTGTTTTTTATGAAGATTTATTATTAAAAGGAAGCTACGAAATACGTGCAACAATGAGCGGAAGCACAATAGGAATTGGTGAAGTTTTAAATGGTGAATATGAAATTGACATTTCACCGTGTTTCGGATCTAGTGGAGAATTATCTTTTTCAATAAACAATATAGCAACAAATGAAAATGGCTATTATACTGGGCAAGAAGATTGGGGTGTAGGTGAAAAACTAAACTTATCCGTAGGTGAAAAACCTGACGAGGAAACAACCTGCGGTAACACAATCATTGATTTAGGAGAAGAATGCGATAGAATAAATCTAGCAGGAAGAACTTCATGCGGGAACGGATTCATAGGAACAATTTCCTGCGATACTTTTTGCTTAATAGATTATTCAAATTGCTCATTAGCAAAAGAAACATGCGGAGACGGAATATGTAATAATGGAGAAACATGTTCAAGCTGCTTACAAGATTGCGGAACATGTTCAAGTGGTGGTAACTCAGGAGGATCTGGCGGATCGAGTGGTTCAAAAATAATTTCAACTATAAAAACACCAACAGATAAAAATACAGAAAATAAAAATCCTATAAAAATAACTTCACAAATAAACACAGAACAAGATAGAAAAAAATCATTTGGAATTACAGGATCAGTTATAGGTTTTATAAAAACAAAAACAGGACTTGGAGTAATTTTCGCAACAATGATTTTAATATGTGGAACAATTATAATCTTCTTACAATTAAAAAAAACTACTAAAAAAAATGAATAAAATATTATTAATATTCTCTATAATCTTCCTACTTAATTTTATTTGCGCAAACACGGTTCCAACTATTTTAAACATAGAACATTCACCTGAAATTCCTGCTTATGATGGAACTTTAAAAATTTGTGCAAAAATTCAAAACGATTCAGAATTAATCGAAACACGAATTTTATTAGAATGGGAATCACATAGTGCAAATCTCTTTTTATATTCTGAAAATGAATTATATTGTCGAAACTTAACATCATCTTATTTCGAAGCTATCGAAGGAAAAGAAGTTTCATACAAAATATCTGCAAAAAACTCATACGGAACATCTGAAACATCATGGTACAAATTTATATTCGGCCCACATATAAACGAAACTGAAAACAACCAAACAGATCCTGGTACAAATCAAACAAACTCAACACAAGTAATTTCAAATCGATCATCATGCGGTTCTATAAAATTTAAACAATATTGCGATTCAAATTGGAAATGTGGTTCATGGACAAAGTGCACATCAGATGGAATGATGTATCGAACATGCCTTGATACAAATCATTGTAAAATTTCATACAATAAACCAATTGAAACAATGGCTTGCGAACTAACATTTAAATCCAAAAATACTAATAATCAAATTATACCAATATTTTTAATTTTTAATATCTTAATAACCTTAATTTTAATATTGATTTTAAGCTTAATTTTAAAACGAAAAAAGTAAACCCACAAATCATTTAAACCCTTATTTCTTCATATTTTCGTAGACTAGATCAGCGGGTTAGCCCTCCGCTATTTGCAAACGGGCTTTATGGCAGACTACGAGCAATGCGTGATATGTGCGTCGAAAAGTCTTTATTTGGACGTTGACGTTTTGTCTGTTTTGATCTTGTAGATGCGAACCGGGTCAGACCTTGATCGGAGCAGCCCTAAACATCCACACAGATGCTTAACAGGTAGCAGAACTGAGAAAAAATAAAGGTAGCTTCTTGACAATCCTTGAGCTAGTTGCTCGGTCTACATTTTATTTTTAATTATAAAAATATTTAAACCACTTTCTCTTATTTTATTTATGAAAAATAAAAGAGGTCAATTTTATTTATTAGCTGCAATCGTTATCGTTGCAATAATTATCGGATTTTCAGTTGTATCAAACACCTCAAAAAAAGCATCAGATTACACAATTTATGATTTAAAACAAGAATTAAATATTGAAAGTGTAGAAGTGATTGACTATGGAATAAAAAAAGGTGAAACCGTTGAAGCGCTATTAGTTCATTTCAGCGGAACATATACTGATTTTGCAGGTGAGGGAAAAAATATGTATTTCATCATAGGAGACAAAAGCGAAATTAATCTTTACAAATATACCGAAGCAACACACGGACAATTCAGCGTTGAAATCGGAGGACGATCAAAGTTAATTATAAAAAATAAAAATAGAGAAATTAATGAAAATTTAGAAATAACAAATAACAAAGTTGTTGTAGATATAGATGGTGTTGATTATGAATTCGGAATTAAGCCCGGTGAAAATTTTTACTTTATTGTATCACAAGAAATAGGAGATGAAAAATATGTCGTTACAGGTTAAGAAATCAAAAAAAGCTGTTAGCGCAATGATTGGATATATTTTATTAGTTTCAATAGCAGTTGTAATGGGAGGCATTGTTTACACATGGATGAAATCATATGTACCAAACGATCCTATTGAATGCCCCGACGGAATTTCATTAACAATTTCTGAATTATCTTGCACATCCATAAGCGGAAAATTTAATATAAATTTAATATTAAAAAATAACGGACGATTTAATATCAGCGGATATTACATTCATGCAGCAACAGAAAATCAAGAATTAGCTGTATATGATCTTTCAAAATTCAATGAAGGTTCTAAAAATTTTATAAAATTCCTATCACCCTTTGGAGTTGGAAAAATTTCTAACGAACAAAATTTTTTAAATATAAATATAGACCCAACATCAATTGATATCTTACCAATTATTATAGATGAAACAGGAAAACAAATAAATTGCGGAGACGCAAAAATAAGCGAACAGATAACCTGTCAATAACATAACATATTTAAAACAAAATTACATTAAACAACTATGAAAAAGAGGATAAACAAAAAAGGAATTTCGCCCGTCGTAGCAACTGTTTTATTGATAGCAATCGTTGTTGTATTAGGTTTGATAATTTTTTTATGGTTCAGAGGAATGATTCAAGAAACAGTAATCAAATTTGGAAAAAATGCTGAACAAACATGTGAAGACATCGAATTTAAAGCAACTTATGATAGCAATATATTAAATATTGTAAATTCAGGAAATGTCCCAATCTATAAAATGATGGCAAAAATTTATTCAGGTGGAGAACATAGCGTTAAAGAAATATTTAACTGGCCATCAAAGGGTTTACCTATTAGTGCAACATTTTCAGAAATACAAACATTTGGGGAATATGACAAAATAGAACTAATACCAATTTTACTTGGATTAGACAATGAAGGAAAAAAAGAATTTGAATGTTCTTCATTAGAACCTTATGAAATATAAAATGAAATCAAAAAAAGCAATGTCTGGCGTGGTCGCAACAATTTTAATGATAGCATTAGTAATGGTAATAACTTCTGTTGTTTGGGGAATTGTAAATAATATTGTAAAAGATAAAATAGATGAATCTGAATCATGTTTTGCAATTCTCGACAAAATAACTTTAAACAACGATTACACATGCTATAATAAAAATTTAAATCAATTCAATTTCTCAATCAGCTTTAAAGATATTAAAGTAGATGAATTACTCGTAGCAATATCTTCAAAAGATAACACAAAAACATTTAGGCTAAAAGACAATTTTGAAGATCCACTATTAACAGGACGAAACAATATAATAAAGCTTCCTTCCGCAAATTCAGGAAAAACCTATACATTTGACACAACAGGTTTTGGAGATATTACTTCAATAGAAATCGCACCCACAATTAATTCAAATCAATGTGAAATAGTTGATTCAATTTTATCTATTCGAACTTGCTAACTTTAAAAACATTATTAAACTAAATTTATCTTATACTTTTGAGGTGAATATGTTTAAAAAAAATGGACAAGTTTGGGTTGAAACAGTTATATATACTTTAATCGCATTTGTTTTAATTGGAGCAGTCTTATCTTTCGTAAAACCAAAAATAGAAGAAATTCAAGACAAAGCAATCATAGAACAATCTCTTAGTATACTTGAAGATATAGATATGTTAATTTTATCAGTCGTACAACTTGGACCAGCGAACAAAAGAATAATTGATATCGGATTAAAAAAAGGAACACTTCATCTAGATGGAGAAAACAATCTTTTCATATTTGAAATGGAAAGCAAACATGTCTATAGTGAACCAGGAAGCATTATAGAAATAGGTGGAATTAAAGCATTAACTACACCAAACGGAAAATTCAACACAATTACTTTAACTTTAAATTATTCAGATAAATACAATATAACTGTAAAATCAAAAGACGAAATAAAATCATTAGCAAAAGCATCAACACCTTACAAAATTTCAATATCAAATAATGGAAAAACTGAAACAGATGTAGGAGCTTGTGCTGGAAATCCAAAAAGATGCAGAAGTCCAATAGAAAATTCATATTGTAATACAGAAGACAGATGTATAGTTCAAAGTAAACTTAATATCAACTTAGAGGTAAACTGATGGTTGAAAAAAATTTAAGCATACAAAATTATCCTCGTATAAAAATAAATTTTACACCTAAAAATCCCCCTTTAAAAAAATTAAAAGACAAAACAAAAATAGATGTAAGATATTGTTTAATTGATCCCTTTGTTTTTGTTCATATTTACTGGAATAAAAAAACATTCGAATTAATGTATGAAGTTGAAGAACCAATTTTAACCGAATCTGAAAAAACATATAAAAAAGAATTAGTTGAAGCAATGAGCAATATGATAAGCTTTGATTCAATTGTTGAACGAGATCAAGAAAAACTTTTAGAATACATTGATAGAATGTTTAAAATTTTAGCAGTTGAATTAGGGATGAGTATTTCATATGAAAGTTATAAAAAAATATATTATTATCTTGTACGAGATTTTATAGGATTCAATGAAGCAGAACCGCTACTAAAAGATTATTTTGTTGAAGATATTGAATGTAATGGATCTGATACTCCAATTTATATTGTCCACAGAATTTACCGTAATTTAAAAACAAATATTATATTTAATGACATGCCTATCTTAGCAAGTTTTGTTGAAAAATTAGCACAGAGATGTGGTAAATATATTTCATATGCAAAACCAATTTTAGACGGAAGCCTTCCAGACGGAAGTCGTGTAAATGCAACATATACAAAAGATATTACAAGTCGTGGTCCAACATTTACCATACGTAAATTTACAAAAACACCATGGACACCAACTCAACTTTTATCCTTCAGGACATTAAGTCCAGAAATGCTTGCATATCTTTGGTTATTAATTCAATATAAAATGAATCTTTTAATTGCAGGAGGAACAGCATCGGGAAAAACAACTTTATTAAACGCTATAGCATTTTTTATTCCCCCCGAATCAAGAGTTGTTTCAATTGAAGATACGCGAGAATTAAATCTTCCAAGAGAAAATTGGTTACCAAGTGTAGCAAGAAGTGCAACCGGAGTAGGAGACACAGGAGAAATAGATTTGTTTACCTTATTAAAAAGTTCATTCAGACAAAACCCAGATTATGTAATTGTTGGTGAAGTTAGAGGAAAAGAGGCATCTGTATTATTCCAAGGAATGGCCTCAGGGCACTCATCAATAAATACCATTCACGCAGACTCGGTTGAAACTTTAATTAAAAGATTAGAAACCCCACCAATCGAACTTTCTCCAACATTGTTAAACGTTTTAGATTGTGTTTGCATTATGACTCATGCAATTGTAAATGACCAAGAAACACGTAAATTAAAAGAAATAGTCGAAATCGTAAACGTTAAATCAAATGGAATCGCACAAACCAATACGCCATCGATATGGAACCCAGCAGAAGATCAATTTTACTTCAAAAGAAACAATCAAATTTTCCAAAAAATAACAAAACGACACGGAATTTCAATACAAAAACTTGAACATGAATTTCAAATACGTACACAATTAATGCATAAACTACTTAATAAAAAAATATTCAAATTCCAAGATGTTCAAAACATTATTAATAGATATTATAAAGATCAATCTGGAGTTTTGAAAGAATTCGGAATTCAGCAATAAACCAAAATCTTTAAAAACGAATTTTACCAAAATCATATATGAAAAGATCAAGCCGTAGATGGAAAAAGAAAGGACAGATGCGTTGGAAATGGCAACGAAAAAGATTAAGGAAAGAAAAACACAAACGTAAACTAAGACGTGCTAGAAGTAGATAATAGTTCACTATTCTAAAATATTGTAAAAATTTATAAAACATCTTTGAGTTATTTTTATATGCCCTCATAGTACAGAGGCCAAGTATGCCGCCCTCTCAAAATTGAAGAAGAGGTGATGAAATCTCGAGGAGAGTGGAAGTCTAGCATCTAAATGCAGCCTTTCTTTGGAGATAGGCGGTGACCCGAGTTCGAATCTCGGTGAGGGCGTTAGAGTGTAACTCAAAATAGGGATTGAGTTATACTCTATATCTCTGATATTCTACACTCTACAAATTCAAAAAGATTTATTGAATTTTTAATTCAACCCATTTCGAATAACCCCAAGGATCACAAAAACCTTTTCAAGGTCCAAACATTTCTGAAATTTTTAGATAAATGAGTATAACGAATTTATAAAAAATTTTACGACATGTGAAAAGAAGAGAGCGTTAGTATATGGTTCAAAATAGGGATTGAATCATATACTATATCTTTTTGTACTTTTCAATACTAAAAAACTTTAAATAACTGAATATACTTGAAAAATTATTAAATCCTATAGCTTCCCACAGGAATGGCCTATTAACGTAAACCACAGTCTTACGGGCTTCACTATAGGAATACAAACAAAGATCCTATAGCTCAGTCTGTTCAGAGCGCTGGTCTTATATGAATGCAATCCGTCAGGGTTGTTATCTTTTGGAATCCCCAAAGAATCTAAGAGAGCCAGAGGTCCTGAGTTAAAATCTCAGTAGGATCATATCTAGAGTTGAATAGATTCAACTCTATTATTTAATTCTGAGATTTTATGCTTTGCAAATTCCGACAACTTTCTTGAATTGAAAATTCAATCCTGTTAAAATCCGAACATTTCCAAAATTTCGAATAAATGAACGAAGTGAATTTAAAGAAGATTTTGCGATGTGCGAGCAAGTAGGATCATTTTACTTGGTGATAACCAGATAAGAAACTTATTTTAATCATATTTATATAATACAAATGTTTCTGTCTTAATATGGTGATTATTAAAAGTAAAGGATTTATTTTAAGACCAATAAAATTATCTGATGCTGAAAAATATGTTGAATGTGAAACTGATCCGTTATCAATAGAAAATTCTATGACCACTTCTATATCTGTTCATTTAATTAAAACTATAATTCGAAAGGAAATTGTAAATCTTAAAACAAAAAAACCTCATGAAGAGACATTTGTAATTGATGTTAAAGGAAAATTTGCTGGATATATAGTTGTTCACGATTTAAATAAAAAATATGCTGAACATAAGGCGATCATTAGTTATTGTATGCATCCAGATTTCAGGAGTAAAGGTCTAATGTCTAAATCTCTCAAATTATTTACTAAGTATGTGTTTAAAAAATATAAGTTGAAAAGATTAGTTGGTAGGTGTAGAACATCCAATAAAGCCTCTGCAAGAGTTCTTGAAAAAGCAGGATATAAATTTGAAGGCATCCTTCGGAAAGAATTTGTTAAAAATGGAAAATATTTAGATAATATGTATTGGGCAGTTGTAAAATAAATTTATCAACTATGTTCCAACTCCCCTTCAATTTGCCTCACCAAATAACTTTTTACATCTGAGTTAAATAATTAAATAACCCGGGATTCAATTGATTACAAAAGATGATAATTAGAAAAGCAAGAAAAAAAGATGCGAAAAAAATTAGTGCATTAAGAAGAAAGACCATTAGAGAAATAAATAAAAATGGTTATCCTAAGGTATTCATTCAATTTTTAATAAATGAAAATTCTACACAGGGAACTATTAATAAAATGAAAGATAAAAATATATTTTGTGCATGGGAAGATAATACTTTATTGGGAACTGTTGATTTGAGTGGAGACAAAATTGCAGGATTATTTATCAAGAGCTCTGAGGTTGGAAAAGGTATCGGGGCTCAATTAATGGATTTTATTGAAAATTATGCTCGTTCGAAAAAGATAAGACAAGTAAGACTATATTCTACAAAATCTGCACTTAATTTTTATAAAAAAAGAGGTTATCACCTTATGCCGTCAGGATATTGGGTAATTGGAAAATCTAAATCAAAAGATAAAGTTATGATGAAAAAACTTTGGTGATAACTGGGTGAAAAGATTTAATAATAATATTTCATATAAATATATATGACATTTTGGGATAGGCCTGCACTGATTTATTATAGCATTGTTGGAATAATGTTTGCATTATTAATGATTATAGTTGCAATACATTATTATGTTGATAATAAGCGTTGGTCAAATTTTTTTGAGAAAGTTATTAATTTTTTTGAACGTATTTTAAGACATATTGGTTAGATAATATTTCAAATAAGAATAATATGGTGTCTATCTAAGAATAACATAAGTTATTAGAAGTATTAATACAATTAACCAATAAGTAATCCAAAATATTTGATACTTATTACCCCACCAATTAAACCACCAATTCAATTTTTTTTTGATCACCCATTCATCAAGATTTAAAAAATAAACAAAGTGAATAGATAAATCATAAACTATCATTGCAATTACTAAATAAGGAATTAGTTCTATCATAATATAGAGATGAGTTGATAGTTTAAAATATTATTGTAAATTATTTAAATATATTAGAAATATTTAAATAATTCAACGCATATTATAAATTATGAATAAAAATGTAATCAAACGAAGTAAAATTGTATGTGGGGTTATAAGATTTTCAGAAAGTGTGTCAAAAGAACAAATTTTAAAATTAGGACATAAGCTAAAAAAAGATCCGTTGGTTAAATTAATGTATGTTCGAAGAACTTCTAAAAATAGATTTGGCGTCCAATTTGTTTACAAAGCCCCTAAAAATTATAATGATGCAAATGAGTTTGCAGAATATGTCCTTAATAAAATACCTTCTTCAATAGGAAGAGAGAAAGTTACTGGCATTGATATAAGTGGCGAAGTTTACGTGATTAAATAATTTTTTATTACAATTTGTCCCAGTGAGTGATTTTTTATAACTGAGTTAAAATCTCAGTAGGATATAACCAAATCATCCATAACTCTAACTTATACAGCACACATAAAAAGGTTGCTTGACAACCTCTCGTGGTATCCATCGGAGGCAATTAAAAGATACCACTAGCCGGAACAGAGAAGGAGGGGTTATTGTAAGGGGAACCTTGGTGCCCCACACCCTTTAAAACCCCAATTTCTTAATATTCTACAAGAACAATGATAAACATCCATGAATTATCCAAAGGATTTGAAAGAGAAAACTTATTTGAAAATGTAAATTTAATTTTTCACTCAAAAGACAAAATCGCATTCATTGGAAAAAACGGATCTGGAAAAACAACTTTTTTCAATTGCCTATCTGGTAAAGAAAATTTTCAAGGACGTATTATGGTTTCGGACATGAAAATAAGTTTAATGGAACAAGATCAAAATTTTGCAAATTTAGATAAAACTTTTGGAAGCTATCTAGAAGACAAAAAGAAACAATTAGAAAAAATGAAAATAAAACTTGAAAAAGAAATTGGGAATCCGGACATCTTTGAAAACGAAGCTCAATTTGATTCACTTATGGATAAATATAATTTATTATTAACAGATTCGTCTTTTGATATTGAACAAGAAAATATTCAAAAATTATTAGATATTTTAGGGATCGACAAAGAAGCTTTAAATCAAAAAATAAAAAATTTAAGCGGCGGACAAAAAACAAAATTAAGATTAGCAGAATGTCTTTCAAAAAAAGCAGATCTATATTTATTAGATGAGCCAACAAACAATTTAGATTTAGGAACACGTAAATGGCTTGAAGATTATATAAATAAAAATATAGAAAGTTTAATAGTAATTTCACATGATAGATATTTTTTAAATCAAGTATCTGAAAAAGTTTGGGATTTAGAGAATAAAAGAATAAAAGAATGGAAATATAAATTTGAAAAATATGCAGAACGAAAAGAAGATTATCTAAAAAATTTAGAAAGAAATTATACAAATGTTAAAAAAGAAAAGAAAAGATTATTAGAATCAGCAAAACAAAAAAGACAATGGTCAACAAGTAAAAAAATGGTGATAGTTGCAAAACGCCTTGAAGCTGATGCAAAAAAATTAGACGACGTAGAAAATCCATTTGATTTTATAAGAAATATTAAAATATATTTTAACAATGAAGGTTTACATAATTGTAATATTTTTAGAATGGAAGATGTTGAAAAAAAATTTGACGATAAGCTTTTATTCAAAAAAGTAAATTCCGAAATTGATTTTGGGGAAAAGGTTTGTATCCTTGGTGAAAATGGAATGGGAAAATCTACTTTTTTAAAAATGCTAATTGGTAAAATGAATCCAAGTGAAGGAAGTGTTTCACAAAGAAAAAATATTAAAATTGGATATTTTGATCAAGAGCTTGAAGATGTTAATAAAGAAAAAACAATAATTGATTTTATGATGGATAAAACTGGAAAAAATGAAAATCAATTAATATCAATGCTAAAAAAATACGGTTTTCATCAAGATGTTTTCAATAAAAAAATAAAATATCTTTCAGGTGGAGAAAGAGGTAGATTAAATATTTTAAGAATTAGTATAGAAAAAAATAATGTTTTAATTTTAGACGAACCAACAAATAATTTAGATATTCACCTAGTTGACTCATTAGAAAAAGCTTTACAAAAATTCCAAGGAACAATAGTTTTTGTATCTCACGACAGATATTTTGTAGACAAAATAGCAACACGAATTATGGAAATCAAAGATAAAAAAATTTCAAGTTATCCTGGAAATTATTCTGATTATCTAGAACAAACAGGACAGGATTAAATAACCATTTTTATAAAAACATTTTAATATACCCTATTCCTACATTTCCCGTAAGGAGGTAAAAATGAAAAATATAAATTTAATATTAATTGCACTTATCGGATTAATTTTTATGACAGGATTTGCTTTTGCGCAAAATCAACAGGGTGTTCATGAACCCGGAACTGGTATAAACAATCCAGAACTAAAAGCAGAAAACCAAGGAACAGGTCAAGGAATTGAAGATGGAGAATATACCAATAATAAAGGTCAAAAAATGAAAGTTTCTCGAGAAAACAATAATCAATGTCGCCTAGAAGTTGAAAATATTTCTGCAACATGTCTAAACAATTTGACTCGTGAAATGATTCAAAACAAAAGTCAATTAAAAATGAAGCTTTCAAATGGAAGAAATGCTGAAATTAAAATAATGCCAAGCACAGCCTCCGAAACTGCGCTAGCAAGACTTAGATTAAGGAATTGTAATGAAAATTGCACAATTGAACTTAAAGAAATTGGAAAAGGTAATAAAACACGAGCAGCTTATGAAATTAAAACACAAAAGCAATCAAAAGTTTTTGGATTATTCAAAGCTAATATGAATGTTCAAGCTCAAGTTGATGCTGAAACAGGTGAAATCATTAGATCTCAAAAGCCATGGTGGGCATTTCTAGCTAGCGAATCTGACGAAACCGAAGAATAATTCTTCAACAATTTTTTACTTCTTTTTTTATTTTTTTATTCCCTTTCACCCGAAAACAATCTCCACAATTCTTAAATATACTCTTTCTTATTGTTTTTCATGTTAATAGGATTAGTAGGAAAACCCTCATGTGGAAAATCAACATTTTTTAAAGCCGCGACAATGGCCGAAGTTGAAATTGCATCATATCCATTTACAACAATAAAAGCAAATCACGGAGTAGGGTATGTTAAAGTTGATTGTATAGATAAAGAATTCAAAACACAATGTAATCCAAGCCATGGATTTTGCATAAATCATCAAAGATTTGTCCCAGTTGATTTGATGGATGTAGCAGGATTAGTCCCTGGAGCATCAGAAGGGAAAGGATTGGGAAATCAATTCCTAGATGACTTAAGACAAGCTGATATATTTATTCACATCGTAGATTCGTCTGGAGAAACAGATATAGAAGGAAAACCAACAAAAAATTATAATCCATGCGAAGATATTAAATTCCTAGATGAAGAATTGGGAAATTGGTATTACAATATTTTAAAAAAAGTATGGAGAAGTTTCGCACGAAAAACAGAAATGGAAAAATCAAAATTTTCTGAAGCTATCGCGAAACAATTTTCAGGATTAAAAGTTAAAGAATTCCAAGTCAAAGAAGTTTTATTAAAATTGAATTTGCCTGAAAAACCCACAATGTGGAGCGAAGAACAAGTCAGAGAGTTTGCATCAGCCTTACGAAATATTAGCAAACCTATGATTATTGCAGCAAACAAATGTGACAAAGAAAACTCAAAAACAAATATTGAAAAAATGCAAAAAGAATACCCAAACCTTTTAATTTATCCATGCTCTGCTGATTCAGAATTAGCATTAAGACAAGCTGCAAAAGCTGAATTAATTAATTATATTCCTGGAGAGAAACATTTTGAAATATTAAAAGATTTAAGCAAGGAACAAAGCGAGGCACTAGAAAAAATAAAAACAAATGTTTTAGATATTTACAATGGAACGGGTGTTCAAGAAATTTTAAATTCAGCTATATTTGATTTATTAAAATACATAGCAATTTTCCCAGCATCCGCAAACAAATTAGGAGATAGCAAGGGAAATATTTTACCTGATTGTTTCTTGTTGCCACAAGGATCAACAGCATTAGACTTTGCATTTTTTCTTCATACAGACTTCGGAAACAATTTTATAAAAGCAATCGACGCCAGAACAAAACGAGCATTAGGAAAAAATTACGAATTAAAACATCGAGATGCGTTGGAAATTATAACTCGATGATCAAAATATCTCAACAATCTTCTTTCTACTACTTAAACCTGAAATAATCTTCACTTCTTTCTTAAAATACTTTTTCAAAAACTTTTCCAAATATTTATTAGCTTTTCCCTTAATCGGTTGCTCCTTAATCCAAACTTCATAATTATTAGAATCGATTTTCTCTATTTTTTCCTGCGAAGAATTTGGATGAAGTTTTATTTTAATTTTCATTTCCCACCTCCTCCCTTTTTAAAAACATCTTCAATATATTTTTCAACATCCTCAATTGACCTAAAACTATACGACTCTTCATAATCATTATGAAACGGACACTCATCTTGACCATATTTTTTACAAATCTCGGGACGATTTTCATAATTCTCACATTTATTATTTTTACCTAAATATTTACATTTCGTAATAAATTCAATGTTCCATGTTCCATCTTCTTCAATATAAACATGAATATTTTCATGTGCAACGTACCATTTAATATTTTCAAAATCCTCTATCACCTCAGGAATATCAATTTCCATTGCAACATATTTACAACACTTTCCATTACAATCCGCACATGTTTTTTTTGACATAATAATATAAAAATAAAATTAGTTTAAAAAATTAACTTAATAAATTCCAAGTTCTTCATCTGAAAATTCTTTATTTTCTTCAACCTCAACCGCTCCACCAATACTCGGCAAACCATCATCATTATTCAAATTATCTTCGGGTTTTTTCTCAACTTCAATAACATCATCCTCTTTATTATCTTCCTCAATCTCTTCAATTACATCTTCCTTATCCTCTTCCTTAATATCTTCAATTACTTCTTCTTCATTTTCCTCATCTAAATTATTGTCACCTGTAGACACTTCTTTAGAAATATCTCGAGGTACGCCCTCAGGTGCAAAATGCTTTTCTTCAATTTCATTATTAACTTTTGTTTCAATCTTTTCCAAAACACTTTCACTTGAACTATTTTCTTCAATTACATCTTCTCCATTACCTTCTTTTTCAAAAACCTCTCCCCTTAATGTATCTTCAATCTTATGCACAACTTCCTCAATAATTTCCTCCCCTTTTTCTATATTCTCCTCAATTATATCAACAACATTTTCCCCTAAACTGCTAGGCTGATATTGCCTTGGCTCCTTATCTGTTCCTTCAATTTTTGAATATTCTGCGTCCGCAATAACTTCCGAAACTTTCTCAGCCGCATCTGCATTAGCCGTAATGCTATCTATTCCCTTTTCAACTAAAAATTTAACCATCTCTGGCTTACTTCCAGCCTGTCCACATATACTTGTTTCAACATTATATCTCTTACAAACTCTGATAACATACGACAGCTGATACAAGATCGAAGGGTGCATTTCATCATAAAGATGTTGAACATCGCTATTTCCCCTATCAATCGCTAACATATATTGTGTCAAATCATTCGTTCCAAAAGAAATAAAATCAATTCCCTCTTCACAAAAATCACGAATCAACTGAACAGCAGCAGGCGTCTCTATCATTATCCCAACCTTAACATCTTCAAACTCAATTTCCTTCAAAATTTTCTTCACACCTTTTAATTCATCAACGCTAATAACTTGCGGCATTAAAATACCGATACGCTTAATGTCACTTGAAACTCTTTTCAACGCTTTTAATTCAGATTTTAATATTCCAAGATTTTTCAAACCATAACGAATCCCATGCATTCCTAACATCGGATTAGCTTCTTTCTCAGATGGAGCACCCTCTAGATTCTCATATTCATCACTACGAATATCTGATGTCCTAACCCAAATTTCATCAAAATAATTTGAAATCTTTTTAACACCTTTAAAAATAACTTCTTCATACTCTTCTAATTTATTTTGCTTCAAAAAATAATTAGGATGTTTTCCTGACTCTGCAATAATTCCCTCCATTCGTGTTAACCCAACTTTATTCAACTTTGTTTTAGCAGCACGCTCAGCAAAACTCGGCAAATCTACAATAACTTTTAAATTTGTTTTAGTTTTAATCTTCACAGGATTAACTTCTTGTTTCGTCCCTTCTGCTGTCTTACCCCTATACACATTTCCAGAAAATCCATCAACTGTAATAATTTCACCATCTTTCAAATCCGTTGTTGCACTTCCCGTACCAACTATAGCCGGAATTCCCATTTCTCTCGACACAATCGCTGCATGCGCCGTCAAACCACCTTCATCTGTAACTATCGCTGCACATTTTTGCATCGTAACAACCATATCTGGATTAGTCATTTCTGTAACCAATACATCTCCCTTTCGAATCTTTTGTAAATCATACATCTCTTCAACAATCCTAACTTTACCAACACCAATCCCTGGAGATGCAGCAAGACCACTCAATATAGCATCACCTTTAATTATTTTAACATCACTCATATCAACACGACTTTCCATTGTTGTAATTGGTCTAGTTTGAACAATAAAAATTTCTTCACCTTCAATTGCAAATTCAATATCTTGTGGCTTCTGATAATGATCCTCAAGCTTCAAAGCTATTTCCGCCAACTTTTCAATTTCATAATTTTTTAAAACTTGCTGATTAGCTCTATCCTTATTTAACTTAACAACTTCTTTACCTCCTCCAGCATTCCTCGTTATTGCTAATTTTTTTTCTGAAATCTTTTTTTCTAGAATCTCACCTTCACTTGAAATAATATATTTATCTGGTGTAATTTTCCCCGAAACAATTCCTTCACCCAATCCCCAAACTGCCTCCATAATTACATCATCGTTTTTATACGAAGGATCTTTTGAAAAAATAACACCTGACTTATCTGAATCAACCATCTTTTGGACAACAACAGCTATACTCACCTTGCTATGCTCAAAACCTTTTTTGTTTCTATAATATGTCGCCCTTGATGTAAACAATGACGCAAAACATTTCTTAACATGTTCTAACAATTGAATATTCCCTTTAACATTCACAAACGAATCTTGCTGACCTGCAAAACTTGCATCTGCCAAATCTTCAGCTGTAGCACTACTTCTCACAGCAACAAAAACCGGCTCACTTGAATTTTTTAAAATAGACAAAGCTGATCGTGTTTTCTGATCTAACGTTCCAACATCCAAATGACTATACGCCTCAAGAATTTCATCTTCCATTTCTTTTGGAAATTTAGAATCCATTATAAAAACTCGAATTTGCTTTGTCATCTCGTCAAGTTGTTTTGTGTCTTCATAATCAATACGTGCCAAAAGCTCTTCAATCTTATCTTTCAACTTTTCTTCTTCAATAAAATAATCGTACGCTTGTGCTGTAACAACAAAACCTGCAGGAACAGAAATACCTAAATTAAAAACCTCGGCAAGATTAGCACCCTTACCACCAGCAACACTCTTTGAATCTTTATTTAACTCTGAAAACCACTTTACAAAATCAACACTCTTTTCCATAAAAAACACAATTAAAAAAACTTAATAAACATTTTGGTTTAAAAATTATTATTTCTGATCATTGTAATTCTGCAAAATTTGTTCAGCACTCAAAGTTTTATCCCAAATATACACCTCATCAATTATTCCATTAAATGCATCATCACTCTCTCTATAATTTCCTATTATTGTTGTTGTATCTTGATATTCCCATCTATCTCCTTTACAAGAATTAGCCATAACTCCATCAATATAAATTGCTATAACTGCCGTATTTTTATTTTTAGTAAAACCAACATAATGCCACTCATTATCATTAACACTTCTTTCATAGCTCACACAAGCCCAATAATAACCCCATCTTTTATACATTAAATTTCCATTTTCAAGGAGGAAAAAACCCATTCTTATATAACTACTACCAGACGCTTGTGTTATTAACATGCCTACATCTTCAACCCCACCTGTCTTTATCCACATAAATGTTGAACTATCATACGCTTGCGTATACGGATAAACTTGCGGCGTTTCAATAAAATCATAGCTACCATCAAATTCATATGCTCCTCCAATTTTTCCATTTTCTGTATATACTGGCATTGTCTTATCTGCCCCATCCCCCAATGTACCATCATAATTACCCCTATTGTCATTTGCATTATTTTCAAAACTCCACGATGCAATCTCATTTGGAATTATTAATACAGATCTTATTCCACAAACCCCATCTACACAAGTAAACCCACTTAAACAATCTGTATCAATTAAGCACGTTCCTCCTAAATTGTTTTTACATACTCCATCTTCACATGTTTGTTCAATGCCACACGATCCTTCACAGTCATCAGTTATTTCAATACAATTACCCTCTACACACTCATAGCCAGAAGCACAATCATCATTATTTTGACAATCAATACTTTCAGAAATACATGTTCCATCATTACAAATTTTTCCATCATTACAATCATTATTACTTTGACAATCATTACTTGGAACAAAATCACCTTCACCACCTGAAACAATATACCTATCTACAACATTTCTTAAAGATTCTTTTCCCGACTTTAACTGAATTATTGGAGCAATTGAAATTTCATTAAAATCAAAACCGCCCAAATCACCAAACTCAAAAACCTCATGTCCCAATTCATCCATGCTAACATCTCTTTCAAAAGTTTTTGAACTTTTCCCATCTGTAAAAATAAATTTTATCTTTGTTAAATTTCCTTTTCCAATCTCTCTTTTAATTCTCATCTCAACAAAATTTTTAGAAGGCATATGAATGTAAACCTGTTCTTCAATAATTTTTAATTTAACATCACTCAATCCAGCCTCAATATCTTCCTTGCTTTTATCCAAAATATTTGAAATCACCGCCCATACAATCCCTATTGCAACAAGAACAAAAGCTATCATTAATAACGTTATTATAATCGCCGACAACCCCCTTTTACCTCTCATAAACAATCTTACAAAAAAAACTTAATAAATGTTTTGAATTGTAGAAACATTTTCTATTTATCTTCAATCAATCCACAAATCATTTCTTACCCAACACCCATAAACCTAACTTATTCAGCACACGAAAAAGGACCACTCGACGGGCCTATGTGGCATCACCTGGACAACAGAAACATAGAAAAAATTTATTTTTTCTATAAGATTATCAACAAAAAGATGCTGCCCAACATGAACATGAGGAAGTTATTAAGAAACCAGTGGTTTCTTAACTTTTGCTTATTGCTTCAACTGGACATTGCTCAACTGCTTCATTAACACATGGATCATCACTTTGTTTTTTCACTTGTGCTTTCCCATCATTATCAACTTCAAAAACATCCTCGCAAATAGACTCGCAAAGCCCACATCCAATACATGTATTTTTATCAACTTTAATTACCATTAACATTAAAAACAAGAAAGGTTTATAAAACTAATTAATCTAAATACTCTATGTTATGGCTATGGATTTTAATCGCAGCAATTATTTTATTGGCAACTATATTTTTCGTATATTTTAATAGGTTCGCTATCTTATCGAATCGAATCGATAATTCATTATCTCAAATTCATGTTCAATTAAAAAGACGAGCTGACCTAATTCCTAATTTAATTAAAACAGTTAAAGGTTTTGCGAAACATGAAACAAAAGCAATCAACGCTGTAACCGAAGCAAGAAAAGCTTTAATGTCGGCAAAAGGTGTAGAGGACAAGGTAAAAGCAGATAATCAATTACAATCAGCATTAAAATCAATTTTTGCAATAGCTGAAGGTTACCCTGATCTAAAAGCGAATCAAAACTTTTTAGAATTACAAAGAGAATTATCATCAACAGAAGACAAAGTTGCATACTCAAGACAATTTTATAACGATTCAATTTTAACTTATAATACTTTATGCACAACAATGCCTGGAAATATATTTGCAAAAATGTACGGACGAAAAGCGCGTAAATATTTACAAATTACAGAAGCTGAAAAAAAAGTTGTTAATGTTGAATTTTAATCTATCTTTCTATCACAATAATTTTTATAAACTAATTCTATATTCAAATTATATGATAAAAACCCAAAACGACCTATCGGAGCTAGTCAAAATACTTGAAGAAAAAATTAAAAATGCAGACGGAAAGGATGGTTTAGCTTTTTGGAAAAATCATAAATTTCCTATAAATAAATTTGAAATAATTTATTTTCCAGCAGAAACCGAATACCTAATGGATATTCCAAAGTATGATATTATAGAATTAGACTTATCACATTCCAAAACACTAAATTACCTTATACAAGAATTAACAGGCGGTGAAGGTAGATTTACCTATTATTGGGCTCACGGAAAAGGAGATTTTAGAATAACTAGAACATCTCCATTGGGAATATTAAAACGATTAAAATTAAAATACAAAAGACATCAAATATTCTAAAGCTAAAAACGAATTAACAGAATAACTTAAAAATAACTTCTTCTTAATTTTCTCATGATAAATAAACACATTGACTTCCGAGATCAAATTTCATCAAACAAACGAAAATCATTTTTCCTTATGTCTTTTATCTTTATAATTTTAGTAATATTCGGATATGTAATTTCATTTGCATTCGATCCTGGATTCTTTTTTATTATAATGATTATTTCAATAATTTTTTCATTAAGTTATATTCTAATAAGTTATCACAACTCCGACAAAATAGCAGTAGCTTCTGTTGGCGCAAAAAAAGCTTCACGAAATGAACACAAGCAATTTTATCAATTAATCGAAGGTTTAACAATTGCTTCAGGAATGCCGATGCCAAAACTTTACGTTATGAAATCATCTCAAATAAATGCTTTCGCATCTGGAAGAGATCCACAACACGCTGTTATATGTGTAACAACAGGATGTTTAGAAAAACTAGACAAACGCGAACTCGAAGCTGTATTGGCTCATGAGCTTGGTCACATCGCCAGTTATGACATGCGATACATGACAATCGTAACTGTAATGGTTGGAATGATTGCAATAATTTCTCAAATATTCTTACGATCATTATGGTTCAGAAGCTCAGGTGATAACGACAAAGCGAAAATAGTTTTCATTTTAATCGGTATAGCTTTAGCAATATTGGCCCCAATAGCTGTTCACTTTATTCAATTAGCAATTTCACGAAAACGTGAATTCACTGCCGACGCTTCAGCTGTAAAATTCACACGATATCCTGACGGATTAATTAAAGCTTTAAAGAAAATAAAAAACGACTCAGTCCAACCTGAGAAAAAAATAAACAAAGCTATAGCTCCTTTATTTTTTGCAAATCCATTCAAAGGTATAGGATCAACACACCCGCCAATCGATAAAAGAATTTCTACATTGGAAAGAATGTGATTACTCCAAATAAATTCTCCAACAATCTTAAAAAGGATACTCTCTTCTACTCATCATGGGAATTATAAGAGGTATACTTTTCGTAATAACATGTGTATTGCTTTTGGTATCACTTTTAGCAACAAATACATTATTAACAATAGACAACTCTTTAGACTACAACAACATCAAACCTGAACTAGAAAAAGTTGTTAAAGAATTATTACATGAAAAAATAAACCTAACAATCGATAGTCCAGAATTTAAACAAATGCAAATCATCTGCGAAAATAACTCAGATTACTCTTTCGAAAATGCTGCTCAAAATATCTCTATTTCATGTGAAACAATTGCAAAAGGCCCTGAAGCAATAATACAAGAGCAAGTATTTGAATATATTGACAAGTTTTATTACGCAGAATATGATTGCGATTTCTGGGATTGCAAAGAAGAATCAGACATACCTTTTTATTTAGTATCTCAAAAAGCAAAAGATTATTGGCATGGAAAATTTAAATGGATGCTAACAGTATCTTTTATAATATTTTTATCAATGCTTTTAATAGCAGAAACACGAAGCAATGCTTTTATTGTAGGAGGAATTTTAACAATCATCTCAGCGTTTCCTTTTCTAAAACTAGAATGGTTATTTTCAAAATTCTCAGAAGATTCAATATTATCTTTCTTTACGGTTTTCATATCAAGCTCAACAAATGTTTTCACAAAAATGTTAATTCTCGGAATAATTTTAATTTTAATAGGGATAATTATAAAATTTTTCAAAGCAGGTTTTTATATAAATTCAATAATCCAAAAAATTAGAGGAATATCTCAAACAGAAAAAACAAAAGAAATTCCAAACCAAGAAATAAAAAAATCCTCACCTAAAAACAAGGCACAAAAATCTTAAAAACCCACACACACTTTTTAACTCATGAAACCAAAATGTTTAATATTATTTTCCGGAGGACTTGATTCAAGACTTGTTATAAAAATAATGGAAGAAAAAGGCTATGATGTTTTAGCTGTATATTTTAAATTACCATTCGGATGTTCAAACTATAATGAGGTTATAGAATTTTCAAAAGAACATAATATAAATTTAAAAATATTTAATTGCACAAAGGGAAAACTTTTACAAGAATATATTCAAATAATAAAAGAAGGAAAGCACGGAAGAGGCGCTGGAATAAACCCCTGTCGTGATTGTAAAATATTTATTCACTCTAAAGCAAAAGAATATGCAGATAAATTAAAAATTAACTTAATTGTAAATGGTGATGTTTTAGGAGAAAGGCCAATGTCTCAAATGAAAAGCTCAATGGAAATTATTGAAAAATCTTCTGGATTAAGTGGAAAATTACTTAGACCATTATCTGCAAAACTTTTACCCAATGTAGAAGGTATAGATAAAAACGATTATTATGATATTCACGGAAGGCAAAGAAAAAAACAAATAGCATTAGCTGAAAAATTCAACATAGAATTCCCTTATCCCACGGGAGGATGTTTACTTTGCGAAAAAGCACTACAATGTAAATTTGAAAAACTTTTCGAAAGAGGATTAACAGGTGACGAAACACATCTGATAAACACAGGAAGACATTTTATGATTAATAATTGTTGGACAATATTAGGAAAAGATCAAAAAGACAATACATTATTAGAACAATATAAAAAAATAGGAACTTTAATTCAACCTGACTTTGCAGGACCAAGTGCCTTAATTTTAAACAAACCAAAAGAAAAAACGCTTAAAAAAGTTAATGAAATAATTAAAGCTTATTCCACAAAAGGAAACTTAGAAGATAGAAAAAAATTTGAGGAATTTAAATTATAAAATGTGTCAACAATGTCAAACAAACCCCGTATATATTTTCACAAATAAACGTCAACTTTGTAAACGATGTTTTATCAATTGGTTTGAAAAAAAATTTCTTTACACAATACGAAAATTCAAATTAATACAACAAAATGACATAATTACATACCAGAAATCCACCAAACTAAAAAATGTTGTTTTAGAAAAACTTCTTCAAATGTTCTCTGAAAAATCAAGAATTCAGTTATTAAAATTTTCAACAAAAAAGAAATATTCAAAAATAGCAATCACAACATCAACTGATGATGAAGCTCAAGAGATACTAAAAATACTTATGAATTCAAACGCTAAAAAACTAGAAACATTCGGACCAATTTATAAAAAAACAATCAAACCATTTTACATTTTTTTAGATTGTGAAATTTTACTTTATGCAAAAATAAAAAAATTAAAATTCAAAACACCAAAAATAAAACCAACAAAAATCTCAAAATTCATAAACGATTTAGAAAAAAAACACCCTGAAATAAAACGAGCAATTATTAACGGCTACCTGGAATTGTATAACTAAGACCCAATTGTTTTCCAAAATTATCAGCTACCTTCTCTATTTGCGAATCATCAATAGTATTGTAACCCATTTCTCTTGCTTCATGCATATATTTTGAACTATCTGAACAAACATAAACTTTTTCTTTTGGCAGCCACTTAACCACATCTTTCCACGATCCTCTTAGTCCATCAACAAACCATATATCTCTCTCTGGCACAATTATATCCTTAAAATGTTTAACTCCTTTTTCTAAATTTTTTGAATCTCCAAATTGAGATTTAATTAAAACTTCAGCATCACAACCTGTACCTTCTTTAAATATATCCAAATAACCTTTATCTAAAAAAGAACCCGTATCCTCTATAAAATAAGCAAAAACATTATGATTTTTTCCAATGTCACCATATCTAATCCAACTCATATCATCTTCAACTATTCCTACATTTATCATTAAAACCATAATAAAAACTACTTTTTAAAGATTATTGTGATTAATCATTATGCAATTTCTTCAAAAAATTATTAATAAATTTCTTATTTTCAGCTGAATTCTTTTTTATTTCTTTAATTGTATATACATCAACTCCACTTTTTTTAACCTTCTCTGTTTTAACATTTGTCATCAATTTATCTTTAATATCTTTACTTAAATAAATCTCTTCCTTCGAAGCTAATGAAATTCTTTTAGCTTTCGTAATTAATGTTCCAATGCTCATAAATTTCAAAACTTCTCCTTCTTGTTTCGCAATAACATATCCATTATTCAAACCTATTCCATATTCAATTCTTTGTTTAAACAATTTATTATCTCTATCTAAAATTTCCTTAATTCCTTGTGCAATCTCAACTGCAACCATATCATTCTTAAAAGTTCGAGTTTTCAATGGAGCCAATATAAAAAATAAATTACCACCATTTTCATACGTATGAGCTTTTCTATCTTCCGCATAACTCACAATTTTTTTCAAACTTTCATTCTTTATTTTATTTTTTTGCAAATCTTTAAAATTATTAATCTTTAAGCAAACAACACTTGTATTTTGCTTTTGTCCTGAAATAGATAATGAAAGCACGGCAGGACTTAAACTATCCACCAACGATCCAGGCTTCAAAAATCCAGTTTTATTTTCTAAATTATTTTTATTTAAAGATTTTCCTTTCCATGAAAAAATACTGAAAAAACTTTTTCCATTTTTTCTAAATCGTTTCAAAAGAATATAAACAATAAATCCAAATATAACAATTACAAAAATCCATACAAGAGGATGAGACACAATTGCCACAACACCTCTAGAAACCTCTTTGACACTCACAGCTTTTCCTGTAAGTAAAGCATTGCCTGAATATTTTTCTTCCCCGTCTGCAAGTATATTCAAACTATATTCACCATCTGGCGCAGTCACTACATATCTTTTCTCTCCATCTATCTCTAAATATGTTTCTATATTAATCGACTCGTTTCCAATTTTTACTAAAACAGAATCATTATATGGAATATTCCCTTTATTTATCAAAACAATTGTTTCATTCTCAAACAAAATATCCACTTTTTTATTCTCTAAAATTTTAACCCCAACCTCTGATATCAAATCATTTGACTTTGCATTTATTTTCCAACCACTAGGCAATGTATTATACTGTGTTACAAATTCGTGAACATTATCTGTAGAAATTTCAACCTGTTCTAATAATTGGCCTCTTGAATCTTTAATTTCGATTATACTAACTGCACCCATGCTTATTCCTGTTTGATCATGCAAAATAGTTCTAATTTTTAAATTATTTCCAGGAACAATTTCACTTTCTTCTAAAATAATTTCTAAACTTGTGGGAACTGAATTAATTCCTATATTAAAATTTGTAAATCCATTATTTGTTTTAACAACTTCTCCTTTAGACATCTCCTCTTCAAAAAAATTCAAACGTATTAAATAATTTCCAGCCATAAAATCTTCAGGAATATTCAAACCAACTTCAAAAAAACCATTATTAATTGTTCCAATCTGACTTAATTGAGAAACGTCATTATTTATTAATTCTAATTCAACTATTCCATTTGCATTTTCACCAGTCTCCCTCAATACATTTCCTTGAAACAAAATATTTTCACCAGGATTCAAATTATCCACATATTCATCCAACTCAACTACCAACAAATCTGAAAGCTTAAAATCATTTTCAGTCAAAATATATTCATCATTCAAACTCGCTTTAATATTACATGTTCCTTTTAAGTCTCCTATCATTTCATGTGTCAAAATCAACAAAGGATCTTGTTTTTTTTCATCTCCAGCTTTAAGCATAATCGCAGCTTTATAAAAATTAATCGTATTTCCATTACAAATCAAATCCATTGAGAAAACTCCTGTCGTTTCTTCCAATGATTTTATCGTAACGGGAATCATAAAAGAATCACCCAAATTATAAATCTCATCAGGCTGTTCTGTTAAAATTATACTCGCAGAAACCATTCCAATTAAAAAAACAAACCCAAGCAAAACAGATATCTCTTTTCTCATGACATAACCTATGAAAATATATTTATAAACTTTCTCGTAAAATTCCACAAGTATTAAAAATAATCTTTCACTCAAATTACCATGCAAAAACAAAAAATGAAGGTGAATCCATACGAAGTTTCAGGTAAAATAAATTATGACAAACTAATTAATGAATTCGGCGTAAAAAAACTTGACAAAACTTTAATAAAACGAATTGGAAAAATAGCAGGAGAAGTTCACCCATTTATAAAAAGGGGAATTTTCTTTGCCCATAGAGACTTAAAAGAATTCTTAGACGAATACGATAAAGGAAATAAAGGGTTCTTATACACTGGGAGAGGACCTTCAGGTCCAATACATTTAGGACATGTGGGAACATGGAGATTTGTAAAATGGTTACAAGATAAATTTGATTTAGAACTATGGTTTCAATTTACAGATGATGAAAAATTCCTATATAAAAACAAAACATATGAAGAAATTCAAGAATGGACACATGAAAATATGTTAGATGTAATTGCATTGGGATTTGATCCGAAAAAAACACATTTCTTAATTGACACTAAGCATGCAGGAATCATGTATCCCGAAGCAATAAAAGTTGCAAAAAAAATAACATTCTCCTCAATAAAAGCAGCCTTTGGATTTACAAACACAAATAATATTGGAAGTATATTTTACACAGCAATGCAAACTGTCCCAATATTCTTGCCAAATGTTCTGTCGGGTAAAAACCAAAGATGCTTAATTCCACTAGGAGTTGACCAAGACCCGCACTTCAGATTATCAAGGGATGTTATTAAAAAATTGGGACATCAAAAACCTTCAATTATTCATTCAAAAATGATGATGCCACTAACAGGAATAGATGGTAAAATTGATTCCTCTAGCTCAGATAAAACTATTCTTTTAACAGATGACCCAAAAACAATAAAGAAAAAGATAAACAAATATGCATTCTCAGGTGGCCAAGATACAATTGAAGAGCATCGAAAGAAAGGCGGAAATACAGATATAGATGTTTCATATCAATGGTTAAGATATTTTGAATACGACGATGATAAACTTGAACAAATAAAAAAAGATTATGAATCAGGAAAATTATTATCTGGAGAATTAAAGAAAATACTAATTGATAAATTGAATACTTTCTTGAAAAAACATCAAGAAAGAAGAGCAAAGGCTGAAGGAATGCTTGACAAATTTATTTATAAAATTTAAAATAAATAATTCAAATATCCATTACTAAATACTTGTTGAATCATCAAAGCCAACCCTAACGCAAAGAAAATAACTCCTGCCAATTTATTAAGTTGCTTCTCGCTCAAAAGATTCGCTATTTTCGCTGAATATTTTGAGCCAACAACTGCACCTATGCATGCAATCACTAATGCATATATAGGAAAAGGTAAAAAAACATAATGACTTACTGCTCCTGATAATGCAATAAATATCATAACAAAAATAGATGTCCCAATTGCTTTATGAATTTTAAAATGTAAAACAAATGTTAATATCAACAACATCGACAAGCCACCTCCTGCACCAAACGACCCACCAATAAAACCAACAATCAAAGCCGCAAACATCGTAACTAAATACCTTTTATTCTTATAATCTAATTTCAAATCTTCAACAACATCCTCTATTTCATCTCTAATCTTTCTAGTCATAAAATTCAAACCTGAAAAACAAATCGCTATACCTGTTAATCCAGTTAACAATGCCTTCGGGATATAAAACGAAACAGATGTTCCAATTAAAACACCTATAATTGCAAAAAAAGACATATGAATCCCTATTCTAATATTAATATTATCATATTTTTTATAAACCAGAGCAGCCATTATTGAAGCTACCACATCAATCCCCAAACTCAATCCAATCGCAAGAAAAATATCATACCCCAAAAAAATAACCATAATTGGAACCGAAATCATAACCGCACTCGCCCCAATTAAACCTGTAATAATTCCAGCACCAACACCTGCAAGCAATAAAAAAAACACCTCATACATATACTCCTCATGAAAAACTCATATTTAAATCTTTAATTCCATTTTTTCATAACCCTAAAGTAATTCTCTACTAGAGTATCCAAATCTTTATAAGCAAAATGGAATTCAATATACCATGAGCGAAATTTGGACAGAAAAATTTAGGCCATCAACATTTAAAGACCTTGTTGGTCAAGATGAAATTGTAAAAAGAGTTGAAGCACTTACAAATTCTATGAACATTCCACACCTTTTATTTGCAGGTCCAGCCGGAACAGGAAAATCAACACTTGCATTAATTGTTGTAAAAGAACTATTTGGAAAAAACTGGAAAGAATCATATTTAGAATTAAACGCATCAGACGAAAGAGGAATCCAAGTTGTTCGAGAAAAAGTTAAAAATTTCGCACGAACAAAAGCTTTAGGAAGTGTTCCATTCAAAGTTATTTTCTTAGATGAAGCAGACGCCCTAACACCCGAAGCTCAACAAGCATTAAGACGAACAATGGAAAACTATTCAGCAACATGTCGATTTATTATGTCATGTAATTATTCAAGTAAAATCATCGACCCTATTCAATCACGTTGCGCAATCTTCAGATTTAAACTTTTAGAAAAAAAAGCAATCGAACAAGTTATTCAAAGAATTGCACAAATAGAAAACTTAACAATTGTTCCAAATGCTATGGAAATACTTTACGAAGGAAGCGAGGGTGATTGTCGAAGATGTATAAATATTTTACAATCAACCGTACCAATTTCACTAACAATAACTCCCGAACTTGTCTCAACAATTATTTCAAATACAAAACCAAAAGATATCAAAATTGTTTTAGATTATGCTTTATCTGGAGATTTTCAAAAATCAAAAGAAAAACTTTTAGATATAATGCTAAAAGAAAGTGTAGCAGGGCAAGATGTTGTCAAATCTATTCAAAAAGAAATATGGAATCTTCCAATAGAACCTGAATTAAAAGTTCGACTAACAGAAAAAACAGGTGAAACAGAATTTAGAATAACAGAAGGATCAGATCCATTTATTCAACTTCAAGCTTTACTTGCTAGCTTTGTATTGGCTGGACTAGGAAAAGAATAATAATGACCAACAATAAATCTAATTGGGTTGAAAAATATAGACCAAAAAGTTTTCTAGAAATAAAAGGACAAGATTTTGCAATAACTAAAATTAAATCATTTGTTACCCAATTTTCATACGCCAAAAAAAAAGCACTTGTTTTACATGGACCACCCGGAACAGGAAAAACAACATTGGTTCATGTTGTCGCTAAAGAAACAAATTCAGAAATATTTGAATTAAACGCATCTGATTTGAGAAACAAAAAAAAATTATATGAAATTTTACGACCTGCAATCGAACAAAAATCTTTAACAAAAACTAAAAAAATTATCTTACTTGATGAAGTAGATGGAATCTCTGCTGTTGATAGAGGAGGTTTGTCTGAACTAATGTCATTATTGCCAAGCTCATCGCATCCTATAATTATCACGGCAAACGACATTTGGAAAAAGAAACTAAGTCCACTACGAAAAAAAGTAGAACTTTTACAATTAAAAGATATTGAATATTCAATTGTAAAAAATGTCTTAAATGTAATCCTAAAAAAAGAAAACAAATCTATTGAAACTGATATAATTTCTAAAATCGCAATAAATGCAAAAGGTGACTTGCGTGCTGCAATAAATGACCTACAAACAGCGGCAAGTATGGATGACCCATCAAAAATCGAATTATCTGAAAGAAACAAAGAAACAGATATTTTCAACGCACTTAAAATTGTATTTAAAACAAAACCAACAAATGAAACTCTAAAAGTTTATGATTCTGTGAATATGCAATTAGACGAAATAATGTTATGGGTTGAAGAAAATATTCCTCTTGAGTATGACAAAGAAGAATTAATGAAAGCATACGAAGCTGTGGCAAGAGCAGATCGATTCAAAGGTAGAATTTACAAAAAACAATATTGGAGATTCTTGGTTTATGAAAATGCTTTTCTAAGTTATGCTATATCTACTGCAAAATCTAAACAAAAGCCAGGATTCACAGCATATAAACGCCCTGAAAGAATTTTAAAAATTTGGCTAAACAATATGAAAACATTAAAGAAAAAATCAATATGTATGAAATACGCACCCTTGGTTCACATAAGTAAAAAACGTGCAATGAAAGATTTTCCCGTAATAAAACAAATCTTAAAATCAAATCCAAAAATTCATCGAGAACTTAAATTAAGCAACGAAGAAATTGAATATATTACCAGATAAATAAATTTTATTTTTTTATTTTTTCGACAAGCCCAAACTTTTCACGATTTTTATCAACATAAAAATTATTTACCCATTTACCATGAATTGTTTCATCAAAATTATCTACAACTTCCAAAAATAATTTTTTATAATTTCTTTTAAATTGTTCTTCGGGATCATTCTTATACATTTTTCTATCTTCAAATGGGACATCATTGTTATCGAACAATAACCTATTAACCATACCATTTTCAGGACAAACAAATATCAACTCTCCCTCTCTCCAATAATCCCCCCCTGTGCATCCATGTGGAGAAACATGCCAATAATATTGAATTGCCGTAAGATCCTTAATTTTATGATAACCTTTACACCCACCACATAAAATCTCCCTATCTTTATTTCTTTCATCTATTTCTTCTAAAATTTGCTTTTTATCTTGCTCTACTTGATCTAATTTATTTTCTAAATCTTCCATATAAATTATAATACTTATTTATATTTAAAGATTGTTGTGATTAGAAATATATTATATTAACACTGTGCATCTGAATTTGAACCACTTCCATCCCATCCCCACATTGGCGTTGGTGCAGCGTCTGATAATTTCTCACCACATTGTACTGGAACTGAACTATCTGTATATGCCTTACATAAACCATCTAAATATGAAGCCGCATCTCTTCCGGCATTTGATTTAACACCATTAATAATTAAAGTAGGACTTCCCTGAACTCCATAAGTTTCACTTAATACTGAATCTTCTTTATAATATTTTTCTGCGTTTCCATTATCAATACAGTTATTCATTGAAACTTGGTCTATAGCTGCGTTAACCAAACAACCTTCAGAATCTCCTTCACCTAAAAAACATTCTAAATAATCTAAATATTTATCTGATTGCTCTTCTCTTATACAAACTTGTCTAGGTGTTTCAGTTTCTTCAGGATCATGCATAAAGTAATGAACAAATCTAATTTTGACATCTGCAATATTCTCCATTAATCTCATCATTGGTAAAAATCCTTTTTCAGCTTGTGTTCCATATGGACAATGTGTCATAATAAATAATTCTGCCTTTGGTTTATCTGTTTTAGGAATAGTTGTTGTAGTTGGTTGTTGTGCTGGAACTTCAGGAGCACTCAAGGGTGTCAATTGACCTGCTAACTTACCATCCTTTGTCACAAACATTGGAACAGCTTGACCATTATATAAAAAATTAACTTGATAAACTCCACTCAATTCTTCAACTGAACCAATCTCTAATCCCTGAGCTCCACTTGTTGTATAAAAATCTAAAAGCATTTCGCTTGCATCTACTTCTGAAATAACTCCACCTGTAATAACTCCACCTGAAAAACTACTTAATAATAAAATCAAACTAACAATCGCTAAAACTATAGTCGAAGCCATCCAAGGATTATTTTTTACTTTTTCTAAATGCTTATTTAATGGATTAACTGGATTGCACTCCTCAGAATTATTTTCTTGTTTTTGAACCTCTTTATTTTCCATGTTTTATTTCAAGAAAAAAACCTTTATAAAAGTTTTGTAAATTTTCGAACCAAAAACCTATTAAACCTCTCAAGCCATTTTTTTCTATGTTATACTTAATAGGATTAGGTTTAAATGTTGACGGAATTTCAACATATGGTTTAGAAGTAGTGAAACGTGCGAAAAAAATTTATCTTGAAAATTATACTGTTGAATTTCCATATACCCATCAAGAACTTGAAGATGTTTTAGGGAAAAAAATTTATCCTGCAAATAGAGAATTTGTTGAAAATCTTTCTATTGTAGATGAAGCTGCAAAAAAAGATGTTGTACTTTTAATATACGGAAGTCCATTAACAGCAACAACACATATAACATTACTACAAGAAGCTAAACTTTCAAAAGTTCGAACAAAAATAATTTATAACGCATCAATTTTAGACGCTGTTGCTGAAACAGGTTTACAACTTTACAAATTCGGAAAAATCGCAAGTATGCCCACATGGCAAAAAAGCTTTACTCCAACAAGTTTTATGAAAATCGTTCATGAAAATATGTCAATGAAAGCACATAGTTTAATTTTAATAGATATCGGACTAGATTTTCAAGACGCAATATTTCAACTAAAAAAAGCTGCAAAAAAAGAAGACATCTCATTAAAAAAAATATTAGTATGTCGAGCACTTGGAACAAAGAAAAGATCAATTGTCTATAGAGATATTGAAGAACTTGAAGAATTTCAAGGAATGTTTGGACCCTATTGTATAATTATACCAAGCAAATTACATTTTGTTGAAAAAGATTATTTGAAAACTTTTGAAAAGTAATTTACAACCACTTGTCTAATGCTTTTTTCAATTCAATATGATCTTTTGCATATTTTTTTAAACTAATTTTTTGTAATGTTGCATCAACTGCTTGTCGCATTGCTATAGCTCCTGCGATTGTTCCATCTGGGTGTCCGTGAACTCCACCACCTGCTTGAATTACTACATCGTTGCCCATAAATTTCATAATTTTATCAACCATTCCTGGATGTACTCCACCTGAAGCTACTCCAAAAACCGTTTTCATTCCATGCCATTTTTGGGCTAAATATTCTTTTGTTTGAGTTGTAAATTCAGATTCTATTTCTTCTTCAATATGTAAAACCATATCTTTTCCTCCGACCATTTTTCCATAAGCTGTTCCAATATGCAATGTATCAACACCAACCATTCTTGCAAGTTGCGCGATTACTTCCATTGTCATTCCATGAATTGGAGATCTATCAAACATTGCATGACCTGCCCTATGTGCATGAATTGGTAATTTGGTCACATCTCTAGCTTTTTGTAATGCGCTCCAACCTAATGTTAAAATATCAAGCATAATATAATTACCACCATTTTTTTCTACGAATTTAATTCGTTTAACCATTTCATCAACAGATGCAGTACAATTTGCTAAGTAAACTTTTTTCTCACCTGTTTTCTTTTCAGCTTTTTTGCAGGCTTTTAATGTTAAAGGAATTCTTTTGTAGAAGTTATTGAATGGTTGAGAAGTTAAATTTTCATCATCTTTTACAACATCACATCCTCCAACCCATGAATCATATGCAACTTTTGCGTGCTCTTTTTCATTTAATCCAACTTTAGGTTTTACAATTGTTCCAACTAAGGGCCTTCCGTAAACTTTCAAATATTTTCTTAATCCTTTAATTCCAAATTGAGGTCCCTTAAAACTTTTTAACATTTTTTTTGGAATGTTTATATCTTCCCATAAAATTCCTTTTACTGATTTCATTCCATATATATTTCCACCAACCGACGACAAAATTTCAGGAAGATTTCCTAATTCGAATAAATCGAGTGGGTATGCAATTCTACATCTTAAATTTTTCTTATCTAAATAATAAACTTTTGGTGTAATTTTTAATTGTGTTTTTTTATTTATAGTTTTCAAATCTGTCCATGTTCCAATCGAACTTTCACCCGCCGTAATCGAACAAACTTCTCGAAAAGTATAACCTTTTGCTGGCGTAATTTTAAACTGACATATAAGATCTGTAGCCTTCGGCTTATATTTCAAATCTATAAAACTATCATAATGTATTTTTGTCATTTATCACCCAAATAAAATTTGATTCTTAATTATATAAAGCTTTTTATACTCGAAATATCTAAAATTCAAATGAAACAAGTATTATATGGCATCGGAATATCTGCTTTAGTATTACCCGCATTATTAGGATGTAATTCCTCCAATTATGATACCTGCACTAAAACAAAACACATGATTCATAAAATTGAAAACTCTTTATTGATTGAAAAAGATCCAAGAAAAGAAATCAAATGTCAAATAAATAATTTAAACCTAAGATCATTAAAAAAACTCAAATTAAAACAATTAAAATATTGTGAATATTAATTACCTAAATATTTTTATAGTTATCATTATATTGCTTTTTATGAAAAATTTAATATGTAAAATTGGGCTATCTATTACAATTGCACCTTTTTTATTAGGATGTCAGCCTCTAAATGAAAAATGTAAAACTTTTGAATCAGAAATTCAACAACTAGAAGAATCGATGTATTCTTCCTCACTAGTCTGCTCCCCTGATCATGAACCTAAAAATTATGATCAAACAAAAAGAAAAATCAAAAGTATAAGCAAAATGCATATGGCGTACTGCAAGCAATTTAATTAAACAATTTCAACTTATCCTTAATTATCTAAAACTTTTTATAATCAAAAATATTGAAATTAATATGAAATCAATTAGCTACCTTTTACTTGTACCTTTAGTTTTAACATATTTGACCGGATGCGAACCATCTGAAGAAAATAAAAGAATGGCTTATGAAAAAAAATGTAAAATGCATGATTGTAGAACTCTCCATTGGGAAATGTATGATTTAGAATCTACTGTAAAAAATCATTCGGATACCTTTCCTAATTCTGGACCTGGATATATTTTTAAAGTAGTAGAAAATCATCACAAAAATAATAAAAAAGATCTCCAAGAACTTGGAAAAAAATACAATAAAGAATGTCAAAATCTGACACTTTATACAAATCCTAGAATTTTAAGACTTAATCCAAGCCCTAGATTAAAAAAATAATAAACTTATCCAAACCAATTTTCGACCTTTTCCTTTTCTTTCTTTTTTGCTAAATATGTTTTATAAAACATATTAACATTTTTCTCACACACATAATCATGATGTCTAAATCCACCACCAAATGTCCCAGGAATATGCATTAGTTCATGTATAATTGTTTTTATCTGATCTTCCTTTGAAAACTTATCAAACTTCTCCGACAAAAATTCCATTGCATAATACGCCTTAACGCCAATTGCTTTCTGCATCAATTTTCCCAAAGCATGACATCGAGCAACCGTCATCCTCGCCGACGAACCATAACTCCTAAAACATTTAACTCTCTCAATTATAACATGAGGAAACAACATTTCCGAAATCTCATCAGCAATTTTCTGCAAATCAGAAGCAACTTCATATTTCATTTTATTCTAACAATCAGAATCTTTATATATTTTCTTAAACACATTTTTCTATGCTAACTCAAATAACAAAAAATTTACAACGAATTGTTTTCTCTAAATTTGGCTCATGTGTATATATTTTCAAACATGACAAGAAATTAATTCTAATAGATACAGGTTCAAGATGGAATAGAAGTGAACTTTTAAATGATTTAAGTGAATTGAAAATTTTACCTGAAGACATTGATATCGTAATCTTAACACACAATCATTTCGACCACACCGGAAACTGGATCATTTTCAAAAACGCAAAAATCTATGGAAGTAAAAATGACTTCAAGAATAAAAAAATAACAGACATACAAGAATTAAAATTATCTGACATGGAATTAATTGAAACACCTGGACATTCAAAAGGCGGAATTTGTATATATTTTACAAAACCAAAAATCCTTTTTTCAGGAGATACTTTATTTGAGCACGGAATATATGGACGAGTCGATTTACCTGGAAGTTCACCAAGAGAAATGAGAAAATCACTTGAAAAATTAACAGAAATAAATTACAAATTTTTATGTCCAGGACATGTTTAAAAAAAATAAAAAATAAAAAAAATAAGTAAATTTATAGAACTGACTCTAAAGCTTGTTGTGAGGGTGTGTATAAAGTTTTTCCTTCTGGAAGAAATTTGGCAGTCATCCAATATCCGATATATTTTTTCATATCACCTGTAGTTGAAACAACTAAATCCCAATATTGTATATTTCCAACTAAACTTGAAAGTGCTTGACCATAAGATAAATCATCTAAACCATAATGTCCAATTAAATTCCATCCATTTGAAACTTCTACTCCAAGTAATGCTCCACCTGCCTCAGGCATCATATTACCGAATCCCTTTAATGTATCAACAGCATCCATTTTCAACATATAACCTTGACCTGGTACAACATTATCTAAATCACCTTTATTATTTGAAGAAGCTGTTGACCAACTTGAACTTGTAGTTGCTCTTTTGTGCCAAATGTTTTGACCATCATCTTCACTATAAGCATATGTCCAAACTTCAGCTAAATTTTCTCTAACTCCAGATAAAACTTCTTGATAACCTGAATCTTCTGGCATCATAGGAATTGAAACCAAGTTCCAACCTTCTGTTAAATCTATCATCCATGTATAAACAATTAAGTCTATTGGAAAATATTTAACATCGCTCCCATCTGTAGCTCGAATCACAAAAGAATGCTCTCCTCTATAATCATAATCTATATTTGACCACGTCAATGTACAATTGTCTCCATTATTTGAAACAAACAAACCTGTTGGAACTGTTCCTAAATATGTACATGTTACAGGACTACTCATACCTGAATCAAAAGTTTCATCTAAATCTAAAAGCGACTTTATCCCAGCCTCATAAACAACCTCATCTTCTATGGGTAAATCTGCAACAACAATTTCTTCATGATGTGTATCATAATTTCCAGCATAATCTGTAACTGTCAAAGTTACTTCATATCTATCTGCCTCATCGTATGTATAGCTTGGGGCAACCAAATTACTATCCTCAACGCCATCTTCATCAAAATCCCATGAATAAAATTCTATTCCACTTCCAACATCTGACGATTTAGCACCATCAAACAAAACCGGCTCATAAACAATAGGATTTAAAGTCAATACGTCGAAATCTGCTTCCGGAGCTGTATTATCTAGAAAAAGATCTCGAGAATCATATGTGACTAAACCTTGTTGTAATCTTATACAATACTGACCTTCTAAATTATCCGTATCCCAAACATAACTTAATTCTGTTGTCGATGTAATTTCATGCTCATTAGACCACGATCCTGAAGCTGAACAATTCCCTTCTGCATATTGAAGCCACATTGCCGGAACATCCGTAGGATTATCCCATTCAACTGCAACCTCTCCTGCAACAAACGCATTATTCGCCGGACTTGTAAAACTAACAGCCATCAAGCCACTCATCAACATAACTCCTAACATAAAAATTAATATTAATTTTTTCATAATTTTAAACCTCCTTTCAACTCTATATAACATCTGCGAAACAGAAAAAGTGCACCTTTTTTTATCACCATATTAAAACGGAGGCTCATTTATTTATATAGATTATTGTGATAAAATGATACAATCAATAACTTTCCCACAAAACCAACCCGCCCAAATTGTCTCTCAAAAATAAAGTATCTCCCGTCGATGTCCAAACATAATCTTTTCTTTCCCAATATAATTTCTTATTATCTGAAACACCACTTCCAACAATAACAGAAAACTCCAAACCTGAATCTATTTTAAAATCTGGGAATTTGAAAATTTTCCTACCCTCGTCTTTAATTGTCCAACCTGTCAAATCACATTCAAAATTACATTTATTCAAAAATTTAGAAATCTCTGTCTTGTCATCAAATTCTATAATCTTAATACAATCTGAACATTTATGTTTTGACTTTTTACAAAAATTTAAATCCAAATCAACACACATTTTCCATACCTCCTGACATTTATAATAATTCAAACCCTTTTCATAAAAATAACAATTCGCAAAACCATTCTCAACAATCTCAAAATTAACATTCACATTATCTAAATAAATATACGCCAAAATCCTATCATATTTATCATATTTATCTGACCCAAACTCCAACTTAACTTTTTTACCCAAAATCCTATTTTCCAAAAACAATTTAGCCTCTTCATAATAAGGCTTACCTTTTTCAGGCGAATTAACTCCAAGAAGCCTTATTGAAGTTCCATTTGAAACAACCGTATCGCCATCAATAACTGAATCTATTTTAATAACCTCTGAATCATCCAAAAAATTTACCAATGCTTTATCAAGAAAACTATAATTCAAAGCGAAAAATAAAACACATAAAAAAGTTAAAAGAAATTTCAAATTTCGTTTTTTCATTTATTATTAAAATTTTAATTTTTTTTAAATTTTACTTAAACTTATCTCTCACCAATAATATACTTATACCAATCTATCTCAAAAGGAATATATGCCGAACCATGTTCAGAAACTTTCCTGGCTAACCAATATCCATTATGTTCAGATCCTATTACTTTTAATTCAGATCTATCAATGTTATCTTTAAACACAGAGGAATTTTCCCTATTTTTAACATTTTCTTCAAGTTCCATATTAAATAAACATCATATTCCCTTATAAACTTAATTAAAAATGTCGTCCTATTTTGTGGTACTATTCATTTAAATTTTGAAGTGAAAATGAAACTATATATAAGATTTGTATTTCTATATATTATGCAATTAGTAAATCAATTACAAGAAGAATTGTACCAGGTGATAGAGAGAAAATCGGCGCTAAAAGGCGAACTGAGATCTCTAAATTTCTATATTGACGTAATGTCAAAAGAGATCGGCGAAAGGACGGTACTATAAATTATTTTTTTATTTTGGCTGGGAACTTCCCAGCCATTCATATTTTCTAAAACTATAAAAAACCTATTTACATATTTAGTATATGTCATATGATGTAATTATAGGAAGAGATAAAGACACCCAAAAAAAATTAGGAAACAGAGGACTAATAAACATTGGAAAAACTTTTGTTAAAATGGGGCAATACAGTTCCCTAAGTAATAAAATATTATTAGATGTCGCAAAAAGTCATGTAATTTTAGTTAGCGGAAAAAGGGGATCAGGAAAATCATACACATTAGGAGTTTTAGCAGAAGAATTATCAAACCTAGAAAAAGAAATCCGAGAAAATATCGCATCTTTAATTTTTGACACAATGGGAATTTATTGGACAATGAAATTTGCAAACGAAAAAGATTCAGAATTATTACAAGAATGGGATTTGTCTCCAAAAAATTTACCTGTAAAAATATTCGTCCCAACTGGGCATTATGACAATTATTTAGCAAAAGGAATTCCAGCAGATAAAAGATTTGCTTTAAATATAAGTGAACTAGGAGCAGAAGATTGGATTACAACTTTCAATTTAAAAATAATTGATCCAATTTCAGTTTTAATCCAGCAAACAATTGCAAAACTAAAAAATTTCGAATATTATAATATAAAAGATATTATTGAAGGAATTGAAAGAGATAAAAAAAGTTCACGCGATGTAAAAAACGCAGCACAAAATTTATTTGAAGTCGCAAGCACGTGGGGAATTTTCGCAGAAGAATCTGAACATGCTACAAAAGTAAAAGATTTAATCACAGGGGGAACAACGTCTATTTTAGACTTAAGTGTTTATAGTTCAGTAGGAGCATTTAATGTAAGGGCTTTAGTTATAAGCTTAGTTTCTAAAAAAATATTTAACGAACGAATGGAATCACGAAAAAAAGAAGAAGTCAAAGCTCTAACTCAAAATCTAAATTTCTCATCAAGTTTTGAAAAAAAAGAAAACCCATTAGTTTGGCTTTTTATTGATGAATGTCATGAATTTTTACCACGCGAAGAAAAAACAATCGCAACAGATGCTTTAATCCAATTATTACGAGAAGGACGACAACCTGGAGTTTCAGTTATATTAGCAACTCAACAACCCGGAAAAATCCACACAGATGTTATGACACAATCGGATGTTGTAATTTCACATCGAGTAACATCCGCACAAGACCTAGAAGCTTTAAATCGAATCATGCAAAGTTATCTATATTCAAGCATCAAGCAACACATGGACGACTTACCTCATCTAAAAGGTTCTGCAATAATTTTAGACGACAACTCTGAAAGAATCTATCCGATGAGAATGCGACCAAGATTTACTTGGCACGGAGGCGAAGCGCCAACAGCTATAAGAACAAAAAAAGAGCTGTAAGCTTCGACAGAGTACAATATGGCATGGTGAGAAACTTTTGAAAATTCTAATAAACAAGTAAATTCAAAAACAAGTTTAAAGAATCTTTCACAAAGTCCGAATAAGGAGAAACGCCAACAACTATAAGAACAAAACAAATTTGCTTTTTATCTTTCAGCGAACAATATTACTCGTGCCTAACGGCACGTACCCCAAGATTCGCGTTCCTATCGGAAGGACTCCTGTCACAACCCAGGCCCGCCCTACTCGAGTCAGCACTGAACCACGCGACAGAATTGTTGTCGCTTAAAGGATTCCAATAATACAATTCTCCTTTTTTTGTAGTTTTTCTTGGTAATCCTTGTTGTGTTGGATTTGTCAAAAAATCAGTTAAAGAAATTCCTGAAACTTTATCTTTCATTAATGTATTTTTTTGTAGCTCTTTTGTTCGAGAAGAAATTAAATTTCCATTTTTATCCAATATATGATTATCCTTAAGATATAGTTTTCTATCTTCAACTTTAAAATCTGTATCAATCCATTCTGCTCTCCAAGGGGATTTTACAGCATAAATATCATTAAAATAATTTTTAAGAGTTTGTTTATCTATTTCTTTCCCCGAAACATTATAAAGTTTTAGTTTGCCCTGCATTCCTTGAAATAAAACAAATCCTATATTGTTAAATTCTGCTAAATTTGGAGTTTTATTACCTAATGCTAAATTAAATTTTAACGAATTAAACCAATTATTGTTTCCAATAAAACCTCTTCCCAATAAATCTTTTGATGTATCTTGATAGTTCACTTCAAGTTTTTCACCTGCTTTTTGAACTTCTGGCGAATATGCTAATCTTGCAGGATTAAAAGTCATCGAAGATTTTTCACCAACATGAGACCTTTGTCTTAAATGTTCATATGGAATGTTTATCCAACCACTTCTATCTAATTCAGCTACTTGTTCAATCGGTTTTATTGGAGTTTCAATTAATTCAGTTAAACTATATCCTAATTTCTCAAACCCTTCTGCCTCTTTTTCGCTCATTTTAATTTCATAAATTGGTGCCATAACTTTTCTACAAAAACTTACTTTATAAAACTTTTTATTTTGTTACTTTTAAAAAAAGACACTAAATTAAATAAACCAATAATCTTTTAAATTTAAAATTTCTTAATTCTTCATGATAACCGATGAATATACTTCTTGCCCAAAATGTACGGAATTGCAAGCTTTAAGCCCAAGTGCAGAAGGGGAAATAAGATGTGATAGTTGTGGAATTTTATATACAGAAAGCAAACCACACAAAATCCTTAAATCTCAACCAGACAATCTATCAACTTTAGAAAAAAGCATTAAACAACTTTAAAATCTATTCTAACCCTAGCTTTATACGGAGCGATATCACCAGCAATTTTTGACCTAAGAATTCTTATTTTCTTTTTATTTTCAATCGCCTCTTTTTTTATTTGATTTTTTATTAAATCAATTTCATCAACCTTACAAAAACCATAATAATAAATCACGGTACCTTTTTTTGAAAAATCAAACGCCTGCTTCAAAAAAGTCGGTTTCAAATTCGGACGCGGCATAACAATAACATCAAACTTACTCTTTAACTTCTCAGAAACCTTTTTTATATCACCCGGAACCAACTCAACTTTATCCTGAACTTTATTTAATTGAATATTCAACTTAGCATATTTATTTGCTTCACGATTCAACTCATTCGAATAAACT
>CAYZYW010000001.1:25566-57762 GCA_964482665.1 Candidatus Woesearchaeota archaeon | reverse complement strand
AACAATGGCCTTATTAGCTTCTCTAATTATTTCATCTGTCAAATCTGGAACTTCTCTAAAACTTCTTTGTTTGTTTCCAATTATACTTTTCATTTATTAGACTCCTGTTTTAATTTTTTTTTTATTAAAATCTGCTAATTTCTGAACCCATGAATATCCCAAAATACCCTTATCATTAAAATCAAATTCATTAAACGAAATATCTCCATCTCTATTATTATATCCTTCTATAATATCTTCTGTCAATTTTTCACGCCCCTTAGAATATTTTTTTTTCTCCATTTTGTTTGACAATACAAAATAAAGAAGAAATTGGAATTCCTCTCTCGGAAGAATTCAAAGCTGTTAAAATTGAATCCTCTCTTGAAGAATAATCTTGTTTCAATTTTTCCACAACATCTTTCATCATTTTTGAATTTTTAGAACTAAAACTAGATTGAGAAATAAATGGATTCAAAACCCCTGAATAAGATGCGGTTAATTCAAACGCTCTAAAAACAATATCCTTAATATTAACATTATAATTTCCCTTAATTTTTAACAAATGATCTATTCCTGCAGAATATAACCTAACGTTATTCATTGTTCTAGAAACTGGAGACTGAATAAGAGAACATAAAGAATGAGGATTTGGAGCAGTTGTATTGTGTTCACAATTCTGGCATTCTCTATTCTGAATATTCCAATCAACATCTTTTTCAGAATTTTTACAACAATTTGTTAAACCTTCTTCTAAAAATTCTAAAGCAATTTCAGCTTCAAGTCCTAAGTTCAAAGTTGAAACTTGAATAATCTTATTATCTTCAATTAATTTAGAAGTTATATCTCTAATAGGGGATTTTTTTAAACCCGAATCTGCTGGTCTCAATACTCTAAGAAGCTTCTTATCTTCATAAGTTGGTTTAAATTCCGAACTATCCAAGTCCAAAACAATACCAAATCTATTATACAAAGCCAGATCTGATTCAAAAGTTCCCTTATAATCTCCATTCCCTATATTAACTGTAGAAACTGTTGGACAAAAACCATTTCCAAGAACAACATTATTTCCTTCAAAAATTAAACGCTTATTTAAAAGAGCAAAAAATTGATTCTGAGTTATAGGAGGACAACGATTTAATTCTTCAAGATTAATATAGTTTGTATTAACTCTATCATTCAAAGATCTTTTCAAATCTTCTTTGCTAAGATTTGTAAAAACATCTTCCATTATTCTTAATTCGGGATCGCCCTCAATTGTAAGTGCCTTACCTTCTGCATCAATATTTCCACCAAAATAATATCTCGAAAAATCTTCTGCCAACTGAGATTTTCCACAACCTGAACGTCCAACAATCAAACCATTACCTCCAACCATATTATTAACAATAGCATAGTCCACAACACTCAATCCCAATAAATCAAGATTAGTATTCAAATAAACAGGCGACACCCTAGCAATTTCCTCAATACTTTTTCCATCCTTATACATATCAACTCCGATATCTCCCAATCTTAACTCTTCATATTTTAAACTCATATTCTACCCTCCAAAAATCTACCCAAAGCAAATTCTAAAACATGAGACTTACTTCTAAACATTCCTTCTAATAAAATTTCATCTATCTTCTCTAACTTTTCTTCGTCTATTGTTATACTTATTCTTTGTTTCACATTTCATCCTATCACCTCACACTATTTCACAAATATCTTACAAAATACTACTTTATAAAACTTTACATCATGTAACTATTATAAAATTAGAACAAATTATTTTCCTTTCTTTTCCCAATCCCAAATAGCCAACTTCAAACCCTCTATTGCCATTGTCGAACAATGTAATTTTGACTCAGGCAAACCTTTCAATTTTTCAGCAACCTTACCCCGTGTAATTTTTTTAGCTGCCATCAAGGTTTTACCTTTCGCTATTTGTGTAATCATAGATGAGCTTGCAATAGCAGCCGCACATCCAAAAGTTTTAAACTTAACATCTTCAAGTTTATTATTTTTAACTTTTATATAAACCCATATAATATCCCCACATGTTGGATTTCCAATTTTTCCAATCCCATCGTAATTTTTTATCTCTCCCATATTTTTAGGATTCATAAAATTCTCCATTACTTTTTTACCGTATTTCATTTATTCAACCTTTTAATTAATTCGTCAATTTCTTTTTTACTTAAATCGTGCGCCAGACATCCTTGCTCAATTGTTTCTTGTTGCGACATCGGACAACCTACACAACAAAGCCCAGCTCCAAATAAAATTTCTCCTGCATCGCTTCGCATTTCCAAAACATCTCCTATTAAAGTTTCTTTTGTAATCATTTTTTTATTCCCTCCAATTTTAAACTCTCTAAATTAATCCCCGCATATTGCTTCTTACTAATCTCTTTATCTTCTCCAAGAATTTTAACATTAAATCCTGCTTTCTTAATCTTATTGATATAATCCTCTTTTTGCAATGCACCCGCAACACAACCATAAAGCAATCGCTCATCTTTTTTTTGCTCTTCGGAAAGCTCTTCCAATAAAACAATATCTGAAACATAAATCTTACCACTCTTTTTCAAAACTCGATTCGCTTCTGAAAAAACCTTATCTTTATCAGGAGACAAATTAATAACGCAATTACTAATCACAACATCAACACTTTCATTTTCTACTGGTAAATCTTCAATATATCCCAATTTAAATTCAACATTCTCATAACCATATTTTTTCTTATTCTCATTAGCCTTTTCAGTCATCTTCTCTGTCATGTCTACTCCAATAACTTTACCATTCTCTCCAACCTTTCTGGAAGCAAGAAACGCATCAAAACCTGCACCACTCCCTAAATCCAAGACCGTTTCACCTTCACTTATTTTAGATAACGCAATAGGATTACCACATCCCAATCCTAAATTTGCATCTGAATATTTTTCTATATCTTCTTTCGCATAACCAATTTCTTCTGCAATCTTATTTGAATTCGAAGCACAGCCACACTGACAACTACATTTTTTAGAAACTATTTCCGAATACGCGTCCTTTATTATTTTTTTTATTCTCTTTTCTTTTGACTGTACCAATGGAGATATTCTCCGAAGTTTCTCAACAACAGATTTAATTTTTTCCAAAAAATAATCTACCTCATCTTTTGTTGTATATTTACTCAAACTTATCCTAACTGAACTATTTGCCCTCAATGGCTTTAATCCAATCGCCTTCAAAACATGACTTGTCTTCAGCGAATGAGAAGTACACGCTGAACCTGTTGAAACACAAATATCATCCTCATTAAGATATCCGCTAATCGCCTCGCCTTCAATATTATTAAAACTAATATTAACATTATTGCACAATCTTTCTGTCGGTCCATTCAAATCAACATTCTTAATTTTCAACAATTCCTCTATTAAATAATTCTTTATCTCCTTCATTTTTTCAACATCACTTTTCTTAGAACTTTTAACAGCCTCCGCAAAACCTAAAATCCCACAAACATTTTCCGTTCCACTTCTTAAATTGTTTTCATGTCCTCCTCCATGTATCATCTGAACAATTTTCAAACCATCTTTAATGTATAACATCCCAACACCTTTTGGTCCATGAATTTTATGTGAATTTATTGTTAATAAGTCTAAATTCATTTTCTCAACATCAATATCAACCTTCATAAAACTTTGACACGCATCACTATGAAACAAAACTTTTTTTTCTTTACAAATTTCCCCAATAGATTTTAAATCATGAATCGTACCAACCTCATTATTTCCATGAATCACTGAAACCAAAAAAGTCTTTTCATTAATTGCATTTTTTAATGCATCCAAATTTATATATCCATCTTTATCAACTTCCAAATATGTAATCTTCGCACCTTGAGACTCTAGCCACTCACATGTTTTCAAAACACTTTTATGTTCAACCGTTGTTGTAATAATATGGTTTTTCTTAGGATAATTCTGAAAAAACAAACCTTTCAATGCAAAATTATTAGACTCTGTTCCTCCTGATGTAAAAACAACTTCATTAATATTTGCACCAATACTTTCTGCAATAATTTTTCTTGAATCATCTAAAATTTTCTTTGCTTCAAATCCAACATTATACTGACTCGACGGATTTCCGTAATTTTCTTTCAAGCATTTTTCCATAACACTCAAAACTTTTTTATCAATTTCTGTTGTCGCAGCATTGTCTAAATAAACTGTTTTCATTTATACGGACACTCCCCACATTGTGTTTTTGAATGTTTATCAATTAATTTTAACATGGGAACAATTGTTTTTTTATTCAATGAATAAACTCTATGTTTTCCTTTTTGTTCAACATGAACTATATTGCATTTCTTTAAAACACCAAGCGCATGTGAAACTTTACTTTGCTCTATATTTAATTTATCACAAAGCTCTCCAACATTTAAATCTGTTTTTCTAAGTTCAATAATTATATTTATTCTTAATTTATTTGCAAGGTTACTAAAAAACCTATGATACGTTTCATATTGACAGCAATTCATATGAAATATAATTCATGTGACTATTTAAAGTTTTCTTTTAAATTCAAAAATAATAATTAATCCAACCTTTTCATATATAATTTTATTATTGTTGTCATTCCACAGAAGCAAAGATTTAAAAGAAGGAATAACAATTAAATATATGAAAAAAATTAGAAAATATGTACATAAAAAAATTTCAGATGCAAGTTTAAACCTCTACAACAAAACACAAGAATCGAAAAATAAATATATAAAATTTATAGCTGAAAAACCATGGAAATATGCAATCGGATCCTTTGTTCCAGGTGAAAAACAAATTGAAAAAGAAAAAAAATATGATATGAATTCATTATCACCTACAAAATTTTCAGTAAGTATCGATACAATTGTAAATGCAGCTCAATTTCTTCTTGGAACATATTTGATCACAAAATCTCCCGAGTTTCAAATCTCTGATTTAACTGGATCTGGATTCGGATTAAATAGCTTAAGAGGTTTAGGATTTTGTTCGTGGAGATGGTACGATTTATTAAAAAATAATAGAAGATCCGCTGCTTTCTATATAGAAATACCATACAGAACAGGAAAAACTCTAATGCAACATTTATTACAACACGATTCAGACTGGGAAAACGCTTTCAAATCTTATGAGCTTAATCACTCGAATTTATAATAACAAAACCTTATAAACCCATTAAAATTCAAAACATTAGGTAAATACACACGGGAGGAAAAAATGAGTAAAAAGATTTTTGTTGGGAACTTGTCCTTTAAGATTAGAGGAAAAGAATTAAGAGAAGCTTTCGAAGAATTCGGAGAAATTGAAGATTCAACTGTTATTTTAGATAGAAATACACGTAGATCAAAAGGATTCGGATTCGTAACATTCGTTAACGATGCAGACGCTGATAAAGCAGTTGCAGAAATGAACGAAAAAGAACTTGAGGGTCGAGCTTTAACTGTAAATGAAGCTAAACCACGAGAAGAAAAAAGTATTAATTTATAATTATACTATCTTCACAAATTACCCCTTTCCTTATTTTTTTATTTACTTTAAGGGTAATTATTTTTTTAATATATTAAAAATATTATTTCAGCGAACAATATTACTCGTGCCTAACGGCACGTACCCCAAGATTCGCGTACCAATTGGAAGGACTCCTGTCACAACTCAGGTACGCCCCACACGAGACAGCATTGAACCTCGCGACAGAATTGTTGTCGCTTAAAGGATGCCAATAATATAAATCTCCTTTTTTTGTTTCTTTATTTGGTAATCCTTGTTGTGTTGGATTTGTCAAAAAATCAGTTAAAGAAATTCCTGGAGTTTTGTTTTGCATTAAAATATTTTTTTGTAATTTTCTTGTTCGAGAAGAAATTAAATTTCCATCTTTATCTAAAATATGATTATCCTTAAGATATAATTTTCTATCTTCAACTTTAAAATCTGCATCAATCCATTCTGCTCTCCATGGATTTTTCACAGCATAAATATCATTAAAGTAATTTTGTAAAATTTGTTTATCTATTTCTTTCCCCGAAACATTATAAAGTTTTAGTTTGCCCTGCATTCCTTGAAATAAAACAAATCCTATATTGTTAAATTCTGCTAAATTTGGAGTTTTATTACCTAATGCTAAATTAAATTTTAACGAATTAAACCAATTATTGTTTCCAACAAAAGATCTTCTCAATAAATCTTTTGAGGTATTTTGATAATTCACTCCAAGTTTTTCACCTGCCTTTTGAACTTCTGGAGAATATGCTAATCTTGCAGGATTGAATTGCATTGAAGATCCTCCCTTTTGTCTATTGATTTGTCTTAAATGTTCGTAAGGAATGTTTATCCAATCTCTTCTATCTAATCCAGCTACTTGTTCAATCGGTTTTATTGGAGTTTCAATTAATTTATAATATATTTCAAAATTATCTAATCCTTCTAATGTTTCGTCACTTACTTCAATTATTGGTGCCATTTCTAAAAGTTTCCATTATACATAAAACCAACAAGCCCACTCGGTCTACCATTTCTACAATTAACTTCAAGCTCTCCAAACAAATCTAAATTAATTTTTTGAATTGTATAATTTCCTCGAGTTAAAGCCGACACTTCTCTTACGGCTCTTTTATTTTCAAACCTACTTTTGTTCATTTCTCTATATCTTACACCTGCACTAACAAGAAAATTGCCTCCATTATATGCTATTCTTGAATCAATATTTGCATCTCTATGCGCACGAGAACCTTCAATAATTATTGCAAAACCCTTCTTAACAGCATCTTCATCAAAAGGAGCCCATCCTCTCAAAACATCACTTCCAAATTGAGTCATACCTGTATCATTAAGAAGACTTCCTTTAAAATCATAATTACCTTTATTGTATGCCGACCCATTTAAAGCTAAAATTAACTTTCCACCATAAACTTCCTTTCCCCAATCTGCTTTCGATTCAAGATAAAAACCAAACTTATTATCATCTGAAATTAAACCAATTAAAGCGTTAGCCTGCTTTGCCTCAATCCCCCTTGAACCAACTCCCATATAAATCCCACCATAATCATCAATAGAAATTTCTCCACCCAAGAATCCATGAACATCTACTTTTTGATTTCCATTCGAACTCCAAACATCTAAATCAAATTTAAATAAATCATTATAATCAATTCCCCAAAAACCACCAAGTGTATTTTTAAAATCCTGCGTTCCTTCAGTTTTTTTTGAATCTTGCATCATTCCAACCCTTACAGAAAGACCTCTAACGTCAGTATAAATATCTAATCCAGCAGCATATCCATAATCTCCAACAATATGTTTTGCATCATTTAAATTAGGCGATGGATCTTTAACATCATTTTTTATTTTACCATTTACAAAAATCTTAGTTTCTAAATCTCTTATCGCACCACTTTCAAATCCAAGCTCGTATTCATTTATAGGATTTTTAAGCCATGGTGAATTTTTAACCTCAATTGCAACCCTAGGTGCAGCATAATACGTATTCTGATACGACACAATTGTTTTAATTGAAGATTTAGACATATCCTCTTCACCTTTAAGTATAGAACCAATTTTTAAATGATTATGTTTTAACTCGGAATCAGAAACCACTTTATTTTCAAGATTTGCCCTATTGGATAAATCTTCAACTTCAAGGTTTGAATTATTAGGTAAATCTGTAGCCTCACTTTCCAAATTTAAAAAACTAGATGGAGATACAATAATTTCAGCCGAATCAACAATTTCATCTAAATTAACATTAATATAAGAAGCTCCAACAACGCCCAAATTCTTTACCTCTGATTTATTTACGCCTACATCCTCGCAATTTTGACAATCTACATAATCCTTAACATTATTAACATCGCAACATATAATCCCATCTGGATTAACCTCAATTGTTCTAGATTCAGTTTCTTGGCCCATTGCATTAAATGGTGAAGATAACATAGCAGCCATTGTGGTTGCAGCAATTATAGATGTAATCGATTTTTTCATAACTTTCGTTATACATTATCACTTTTAAACCTTTCTGTGTTGTGTCATCCAGTAATTAATAAAAATATATGTCATTCAAATAAAACAAATTATTACCAATAAGACAAAAAATAAAAACTTAAAAAATAAAAAAAATAAAAACTTAAAAAATACCTAATTAATATTTAGGATTTTTACTTGCTTTAAATTGCGTAACAACTTTAGCTTTGATCTTGATCTTTTCTCCTGTTGCAGGATTTCGACCCATTCTTGCTTTTCTTTTAACTTTCTTAAAAGTTCCAAAACCAACAAGTTGTACTGGAGACTTCTTCATCCCTTTCATAATATTTTTTAAAACTGATTCTAGAACTTTTCCAGCATCAACCTTAGAAAGATCATTATCCTTTGCAATAGCTGCGATTAACTCACCTTTGTTCATTTTAACCTCCTTACCAAATTTAATCCACAATTCTTTTTAAATATTATTGTTTTAAAATTTTATCTCATCCATCATCTGCTTCATCTTATCGTTAATAAAATACGTCGGCTTTTTCGAATACGTCAAATACAACATATTCTTAGCACGACTAATCGCAACATAAAACAACCTACGCTCCTCTTCTTCTTTATCATACTCATACATTTTAACAATCTCCATAATTGGATGCTCTGAAGATTTACACGGAAAATTAAAATTATTGCAACCAACAACAAAAACCAACTCTGCCTCCAAACCTTTAATCGAATGTATAGTAGACAAAGTCACACAATCTTTTTTAATATCTGCACTAGGAAAATCATCTGTCTTCAAAATATACTTAATTCCTTTCGACTCCATCATCTTTGCTAAATCATTCAACTGTTTATTTGTACGAGCAATAACAAAAACATCATCACGAGAAATATTCATCGTCAAAATTTTTCTAACAACAAAATCACACTCTTCTTCATATGAATCAAAAGTGCACAACTTCAAATGTTTTTCATTTTCAAAACTTGAAGTCAATCCATCCATTTTCATTGATGAAATAGAATAGTTCATTAAATCTACTATATGATTATTACTACGATAATTTTTCTTCAATCCAATAACTTCCGCTCCTTCGTATTTCATTGCAAAATCTAAAATATAATTTACATCCGACCCCCTCCACCCAAAAATAGATTGACGCGGATCACCAACACAAAACAAACTATTGCCTGCTTTCCGAAAATTTTCTGATAGAACGTCGGTGTCAGATAAGGTACTGCCCACAGCAGCGCCATTTAACAAATCAATTAATTCAATTTGCAAAGCATTAACGTCCTGAAACTCATCAACCAAAACATGATCAAACTTTTGAATATATTCCTTATTTTTTTTCAAAAATTTAACAGCATCATTAATCTGATCTGAATATGTCCTCAATCCCTGAATCTCCATATGCTCCCTCAAAAATTTAACAATATCATAAACTAATTTTGCATTTGAGTAATCTTCACCATCAAACGTAGACGTAAAATCCTTAAAACCTTTCAATTTAAAATAATCCAAAACTGCAAAACAATCCGCCATAAAAACATTTTGAAGTTGATTTTGTGTCTTATTCATTTTTTGATTTTTTGAAAAATATTTATCAATTGCAGAATTCAAATCAATCCCCAAACTTTGAGTAGCCGAAATTAATGCAAAAATTTTATCCTGATAACCTGCAATTCTAGTTGGACGATTGTAAATTAAACTTGAATATTTTTTTAATATTTTTTCACAAAATGAATTAAATGTTTCAATTTTTACATCAACATTTAATTCACTCAATCGTTTTTGCATTTCCTCTTTTGCTTTTCGTGTAAATGTTATCGCCAAAATTTTATTTGAATCAACACTCTTATATTTATTTAAAAACTCAATACGTTTCGTCAGAACTGTTGTCTTACCTGAACCCGCACCTGCAATACATAAAACTTTTTTACCTTCTGAAATAATCACTTTTTTTTGCAATGAATTATAGCCATCCAAAAAGCCATTATATTTTTCAAACATTACTAAATCATTTTCATCAACCTTCGTCTTCGGCTCAATAAACCCATTAGAAATTTTTCTTTTATTTAAAACAGGATTTTTTAATTCATTTTTTCCAACTCCATTAATACTTAAAACTTTTATGAATTTATTCATTTCTAATCCTGAAACATCTATTAGTCGATTTGCAATAAGATGGTCTATCATCTCAAAAACAACATCCCTATCTAATTTTCTCAAACTTCCAAAATAAGGAGCCTCATCCAAATCATGTTTTATTACAGATTTATTATTCATTTTACCTTTCAAAAAATCACAAAGCAAAATTCTACCAACACTAAACGGAATAGTATTCAACGCATTAAGAACATTCAAATAATCCAAATTATCACTCTTTTTTATTTCCATTGAAAATTAAATAAAAATAGGTTTAAAAAAATATGGGAAAAAATTCAATTAGATTCAAATTTTCCACAATAATCCAAAGATGTCATTAAAAGATTTTCCATTTTTTTACAAATCTCTCTCTCGTTAACCTCTCCAAAACTTGTATCCTCTCCCGCAGAATACATAACCGAATCAAGATGTGGTCTAATTATATTTTCTCTAATTAAAAATTGATAATCTTTTTCAGCGGGATTTTCTAAATTATTACCATAAACATCATAATTAATTCTATCCTCGCAATTCTCAGACTCCTCTAAATATGGAACCTTGCAATAAAAATTATCCTCTTCAGAATAAATGCAATATTTACTTCCATTCAAACATTCATTTTTATCTTGCGCCTGAAATCCAATCATTCTAATATCATATTTAATTACATCCGAACTTTCATCTAAAATATATTCACGCGAAGAAACCTGACATCCTTCAATTGGACCATCTTTAAAACATTTTTCAAACTCCCCTGAAACGTATGAAACTTCTACATTATAATTTTCATCATCTGGATCACAATCAACAACTCCTGGCTCACCACAACCATTTCCAATATATTCTTTCCACCACCCAATTGCCTCATCAATATCATTTGCAGCATTCGGAGAACCATGTGACCCTGGATAAACATCAGCTAACCCACCAATAATATGCCCACCAAGCTCATGACTCATAACACCACGGCCTGAATTAATATTTAACGATACTTCATTTCCACTTCTTCTTCCAACCTTAGAAGTTTTATAATTACAAATATTAATCGCATAAATATTTTTCAAATCACATGAATCTTCTAAGTTCGTATCAACACTAGGACAATTCTCCTTATTTTGAGACAGCTCATAACTTTCATTAACAAACCAAAAATTAAATAAATTTCTATTTGACAAAAAAGGCTCCAATGAAAAAAGTCCATTACCTTCAATTAAATAATTCGCACGATCTTTTAAATCATTTATATTTTCAAACATATGTCCAACAAAAACTAAATTAATTCTATTTTCATCTGGGCTATTATGCCCTTCGACAAGATCTAAACAATCTGGAAACACTTCATTATCAGTCAAACACTTTCCATTCAAACATCCATTTTCACATTCAATTCTAAGCGTTTCCGAAACATCATCATTACAAACTTTTTCATTTAAAATATATTTACTCAAACAATAATCAAATATATTATATTCCTTATCGTATTCATTGACACCAACAACACTACTTCGAATGTCCTTATCTTGATCATCATTATCAAAACATCTCATATTTTCGTTAACACACGCACCATCTAAACAAACCGAACTACCCTCACACGACAAAGACATTTGCACAACCAAATCATTTTCTTTACAAAAATATTCTTTAACTTTTTTATCATTTACACAATAATCAATTCTTGTTATAATATTTCCCAATGTGTCTAATCCCACAACCTCTCCTTTTTCAAATTTATTAATATATTTATAAACATCCTTATATGAAAAATCAGTATCCGTACAACCAAAACATTTATTTTCAAGACATTCTTTATCATTTGAACATTCTCCCAAATCACTAATCTTGCCACAATTATCTATAAACTTTCCACATTCTTTATCTTCTGAAATTTCTGAAACACAATCTTTAACACACGCACCATCTAAACATCCATTATTGCATCTATAATTTTCAACAACAAGTTTATTATTTTCACAAAAACCTTCACTCAAACCCCCATTCCTATTACATTTATCCCCAAAAACTTTTCTTAAAATACCGCAATCATTTAAAAAATACACATCACCTTTAACATCTAAATTTTTTCCTGAAACATTTTTTTCATCGACATCTGTATCCAAACATGAAAAATTATTTGTAAATCTATATCTATCTCCAAATAAACTTTTTTCAACATTTAATCCAGATTGTAAAACTACTTGATCATCAAAAGAAAAACCTAAAGGACTCACAATTAATGCATTTTCATATTTAGATTTATTTTCCTCAATGTTATTTTTATTTAAATCTGAACACCCTCCAACAAATGTAGAATAAAACATAATTAATGATCCAACTCCTGCCAATAAAACATTCTTTCTTTTTAAAAATTTTAATTTATTCTCTAAATTTTTTCTAATACTCATAAATAATATATGAATATTAAGGATATAAATGTTTTGATATTTGACATTTTCAAGTAACAAATGGGCTCGGGGGGAATCGAACCCCCTTCCTCGGCTCTGGAGACCAATATACTACCAGTGTACGACGAACCCAATATATATCAAAGAATTCATTAATTTTTAAGTTTATCTAAAATAATTTTTTGCTTTCATCCAATCCTCTTCAATTCTCTAATTTCTTTTTCAGAAACTGAACAACCTTTAAATTTCATAGCATAAAGCAACGCTTCCAAAACTAAATCACCCTTCAATCGAACTAAACCTTTTTTATACGCCATATAAATTAATTCTATCGACCTTACAATCTTTAAACCTTTAAAATTTTTAAAATGCTCATTTTTCAACTGAACCTTTGTATGCATTTTTCTCTCCATCAAATCCTTCAAATTCTCAGGCGTCTCTATAAGCATACGCGTCGTTCTTTCATCAACAGCAAAAACACTATCAACACCTTTTTCTTTCAAAATTTTAACCAACGCTACACATGCAGTCTCACCTGAATCTATCAATCGAACATCGCGCCCACGACTAACAAACATTCCATTCGCCAACTCAATCAAATATTTAGCACGTTTCGAAACTTCTGAATCTTTAATTCCAAGAACACTCGACATTTCCAAAATACCATCATCCAACAACTGCTGAACCTTCAACGCCTCCAACTCAAAACGACGAATCTTCAACGGCTTATCAATAACCTCCTCACGAACTTCAACCGGAATAATAAATTTACCACCAAACGCTTTTTTCAATTCTCTAAATTCATCCAACAAACCATTCATCGTAAATGAAATAATTGTGCTCGCGTCGAAAATTAGGATTTTTTGTGTCATAACTTCTTCTCCATTGTTACCATATATTCACTTTCCTTATATCCCAACTTTTTATAAAATTTAAATGCATGAGATTTTTTATGTGAATAAAGATATATTGTGTAAGCCTTTTTTTTCTTAGATTTTTTTTCAACAATCTTAATTAATTCTTCACCAATCCCCTTTCTTTGAAAATCCCTTTTTACAATTAATTCTTCAACTATAACATAAACACCTTGAGAGTATGGTTCATTTCTGACCATAATAAATCCAACAATCTCTTTCTCTTCAACCGCAACAAATCCATATCCAATTTTAAAATAATTCTTAACTGTTATCATAACAGCTTTATCTGTCCAACCATCATTGTATGGCGGCTTATTGAATTCTGTCTTCATTAATTTTCCAATCTTTTTTAAATCCCCTCTTTTAACTTTCCGAATCTTCATTCAAACAAATACTCCATAATTTTCATTCTATATTTCAAATCAAAACTTTTAGATTCTTTATCTGGAACAATATTTTTCTGTCCAACATAATTTGCAAGTTCATACATTGTAATCCCAAGCAGACTCGCTGTCTTTTCCATAGATGTTCCATGCTCATAAATCCTCGACGCCTTATTTATCTGCGCCTTCTTAAAAACATCATCAACATATTTTTTCAAATTTCCAGAAAGCCTCCCCATTGCCCAACGAATCTTCTCCAAATCTTTTCTCAACGCATCCTCATTATCAATATCTTTAATTGCATTCTCAATAGATTTCTCAATCATCTTATAAAACGCAGCCCAACCTTTTTCCTGCTTATAACTCTCACGCTCCAAAATCTTCGCAATAGAATACACAATAACTGCAACTGCAATATTATCTGGATCATGTGTCCGCGCAGCCGTATTAATTGTCTGATTGCTCAATTCCTTAATCTTCGAAAAATCACTTTCTCTCATTCCATCTTCTGTTCCCTTTAAAATCTTAAGAATATTATCACGCTCTTTCATTTTTTTTCTTTGAAAAACAAATGCATAAAAATTTTACACTTACTTTTATTCTGCAATTATCAAACAAAAAGATTATTTAAACCTTAATATCTTAAAATTAAGATGAAAGAAATATTATTAGATACAAATTTTATAGCAAGCTGCATAAGATACAAAATAGATTTTTTTGAAAAACTAGAATTAGGTGGATATAAAATTTTAATTCCAAAACAAGTTATTCAAGAATTAAAAAACATAACTAATTCAAACAAAAAAAAACACTTCAAAGAAGACGCTGAACTTGCATTAAGAATTTTGCAAAAAAATGATTTTAGCTCACCAGGACTAGGAAAAGGACACGTTGATAAATCAATAATAAAATATGCAAAAGAACATCCAAAGACAATAATAGCGACAATTGACAGAGAACTTCAATTCAAAATATCAAACAGAGTGATGATAATTCGGAATCGAGCAGGATTTGAAATTATCTAACCACTCACAAGCTTTTTAAACCAACTTTTATTATAAATTTTAGATAAAATGTTCTATTTAATCGAAGTACAAGATTATGTAAGAGTAGCCCCGAAATTATTCGGATTACCTACTTCAGAAGCAGTTGAAACACAACTTAGAGAAACATATCAAGACTACTACAGCAAAGAATTCGGAAAAGTTATAACGGTAGTTGAAATTTTAGAAATTGGAAAAGGTGTAATCATCCCTGGAGATGGAGCAGCGTATTATAATTCTACATTTAAATTATTAGTATGGAAACCTGAATTACAAGAATTAGTATTCGGAAAAATTGCAGAAATTACAAACTTCGGTGCTTTCATAAATCTAGGAATGTTAAACGGAATGATTCACATTAGTCAAACAATGGACGACTATGTAAGCTTCAGCAAAGAAAATTCATTGTTAGGTAAAAACTCAAAACGAGGATTAAAAGAAGACGATGAATGTTTAGCAAGAATCGTTGCAATAAGCTACAAGAGAGAAAGTCCAAAAATAGGATTAACAATGAGGCAACCTGGATTAGGAAAACTTGAATGGATCAAAGAAGATGCTAATAAAAAACTAGCCGAAACTAAAAAAACATTAGAAAAAGAAACTAAAAAGGCGGCAAAAAAATAATGGCAAAACAAAAAGCATGTAAAATTTGTAAAACAATTCATGAAGAAAAATTATGTCCAAAATGTGAATCAAAAGAACACACCGAAGCATTCAAGGGAAAAATTATTGTATTAAATCCTGAACAATCTGAAATCGCCAAAAAAATAGGCTTAACTGAAAAAGGAGAGTTTGCAATAAAAACAAGATAATGGAATTAAAAATACTTTCTGAAAATCAAAATCTCTTATTCGATAGAAAAGAAATTTCTGCAACTATTACAACAACTATTACACCAAGCAATACTGAAGTTAAAAAATTAATTTGTGAAAAATTTTCAATAGATCCTGAAAAATTACATCTTATTGGGATAAAGGGAAAATTCGGCTCTCAAACTTTTAATATTGAAGCACATATTTATTCATCAACTCATGAAAAAAATAAAATTTTAGTTAAAACAAAGAAACAAAGAAAAAATGAAGCTAAAGCTTTTGAAGAAGCTCAAAAGGCTGAAGCAGAAGAAAAAAAGAAAGCTGAGGAAGAAAAAAAAGTTGCAGAAAAACCTGCTGAAGAAAATGAACCTGATCAAAAAACAGAAAACAAACCTGAAGAAACTCAGCCCAACAAAGAACCAATCGCAACTGAAAAACCAGAGGTTAAAGAAGAATAATGGGAAAGAAAATAAAAGTAAAAAAGAAAGGGAAAAAACCACATAAAAATAAACCTACAAGTAAAAAATATACAAAATATAAAATTGAAGGCGACAAGATAATTAGATCGGCATCATGTCCAAGATGTGGACCTGGAACATTTTTAATGGTTTCTCAAGGACGATCATATTGTGGAAAATGTCATTACGCAGAATTCGCAAGCAAAAAAAAAGTTGATGAAAAAAAAGAATAATCTTTTCAAAAATTTAATTTTAATAACCTTAATCTATTTATAAAAAATCGTTTAATATTATAAAACCCGGGGATAGATGCTTCAGGACATAAAATAGTTCCCAAAACCTCTATCCTGGGTAAAAAGAGGTGATATTCAATCTAACATATTACCCTATTTAAACCTTTTGGTCATGTTACTCTTAGGAAATGACAAGGCGTTTTTAACACAAAGTGGTCATTTCACGTTACTAAAATAAAAAACACATAATTATAAATTAAAATTCATTCTATTATAAATGAAAAAAGAGGATGGAATCAATTCAGTCAAACAAAATCAAATCCATGATTTATTATTTGGAAAAGAAATAAGCTGGCAAGAAATAATTTACGACCTAATTAATACTGAACAACTCGACCCATGGGATATCAATCTAACATCATTATCTGAAAAATTTATGGAAAAAATAAACGAACTTCAGGAAAATGATTTTTTCGTTTCAAGTAAAATTCTTTTAGCGGCATCGCTACTCTTAAGAATAAAATCTGAAATTCTTTTAAATAAATATATCAAAAGTATAGATGAAATTTTATTTGGAAAAAAAGAACAAAAAAAATACGAACTCGAAAGAATAGAACTAGATGAATCAATTCCAGAATTAATACCACGAAGCCCAATGCCACGTTATAAAAAAGTTACATTAAAAGAATTAATTGAATCTTTAAATAAAGCTATTCACACTGAAAACAGAAGAATAAAACGAACAATCCTTCAAAAAAATGCATTACGAGAATCATCAATTTCACTTCCGAAAAAAACATTTAGCATAAAAGATAAAATAAAAGAAATATTTGGGAAAATAACAAATCATTTTGAAACTAACAAGGAAACAAAAAAAATGCACTTCACGCATTTGGCAGGAAAAGAAAAAGACAAACGAATCTCGCATTTTACATCTTTATTACACTTAGAAGGTCAAAAAAAAATATGGCTACATCAAGAAAAACATTTCGACGAAATACATATTTGGATGAAGCACACTTACTTTAAGCATAATGGAAATCCTTATGAAGAATTAGAAAAAGAAGAATAATTAATTTATCTTAATATCAGATTGATCCTTTCTATAATCCTTTACATTCTCAAAAGAACAAATCATCTTTTCAACATAACATTCTGGAGTAAGCTTAGCCAAATATTCAAAATAAAACCGATCTTTTATAACTTTATTTTCAATATCTTCTGCTAAATTTTCAAGCTTCGAAATAATTTTTTCACGAACATCATCTAAATATTCTCCATTTTTTATAATATCGATAGCCCTAACTATATCCAAATAAACTTTACATTCTGGACCGATATACCCCTCCATCTAAAACAATAACAAGTTAGATTTAAAAGTATTTATGTATTAAAAACTATATGAAGACAGCTATATTATTCTCAGGAGGGAAAGACTCGGTCTATTCGGCATATCTTGCAAAAAAACAAGGACATAAGCTAACATGTTTAATTTCAATTTTCTCAGACAATAAGCACAGTTACATGTTTCACACACCGTCAATTTCAAAAACGAAAAAGCAATCCAAGGCAATGGAAATTCCTTTATTGATTAAAAAAACAAAAGGCGAAAAAGAATTAGAATTAAAAGATCTTGAAAAAATAATTAAGAAAGCAATTAAGAAATACCAAATAGAAGGAATTGTTACAGGCGCAATACGTTCTGTTTATCAGGCTTCACGAATCCAAAAAATATGCGACAAATTAAACATTAAATGTATAAATCCACTTTGGCAAAAACCTGAATATTTATACATGAAAGAATTAATAAAAAATAAATTCAAAACAATAATAATCGGAATCGCAGCATACCCTCTAGATCAAAAATGGCTAGGGAAAAAAATAAATCAAAAAACATTAAGCGAACTAGTTGATCTAAACGAAAAATACAAAATCCACATTGCAGGCGAAGGTGGAGAATTTGAAACATTTGTTTTAGATTGCCCACTTTTCAAAAAACCTTTAATTGTAAAATCATATAAAGACTACACAACCGGTGAGAATTCTTGGACTCGAGAAATTAAAGTGAAAAAAAAATAAACTCAATCACAACAATCTTTAAATATAGACAAAACTAAAAAAATAAATGGAAGATAAGCTAATATTAACAGAAGGATTTTTTGAACAATTAAAAAATCAAAAATGGAATTTTTATAAAGATTGTTCAGATAACACAGAATACATAGCTTTTCTAAAAGATAAATTCGAAATAAGAATAAAATATAAATACCAGATATATGGATCAAAAGGGGGCTTTGTGTCAGAAGGCAGTGAATCATGGCTATTGGCGATAAGGGAAAATGGGGAACACTTACACCTCTGGGGAGAAAGTGAATATCCTGAAATAAGAGAAATTTATGAAAAACTACATAATCCCAAGCAAAATGATTACATGATAAAAAAAGTAGAAAAGGCTTATGTAGAACAAAAAAGAAAAGAAATAGAAACCAAAGGAATAGAAGATAGAAGAAAAGCATTAGAAAGCAAGCTAGAATCTATATGTATAAGAATAAAATAATAACTCTTCTCAAAAACCTTCCATAAAACAACTTAATTTTTAACAACCAAATTTTTCCTTGACAAAGTCAAAGAAAAATTCCCATCAATCTCGAGCGACGAAAGTCGCGAGCAATATCCCTCGGGGTGGGTGGTCAGGAAGATTTCCCCCTCAACATAAACTCTATAAATACATTTTCATCTTTTCTCTTATGCACTTTCATATAATTATGACCGAACGATGCAATTCTCAATGTAGATATTGTTATGAAAAATCAATGAAAGAATTCGACAACGGACTCGACAAAAAATTCACATTCGATTATTCCGCGCCTGAAAAATCAGAAATTAAAATAAACGAACTAAAAAAATTTATTTCCAAAGACCCAACCCCTAAATTAATTTTTTACGGAGGCGAACCTCTTTGTAATTCTAAAAAAATAATTGAAATAATGGACAATATCGATGCTGAATTTTTTATTCAAACAAACGGAAAACTTTTACACACTTTCCCAAAACAATATACAAACAGATTTTCAAAAATGCTAATATCAATTGACGGAGATAAAAAAAGAACAGATTTCAATAGAGGCAAAGGAACATACGACATCGTTATGAAAAATATAAAGCAGATCAAAGACAATGAATTCAATGGGGAAATAGTAGCACGAATGACAATTAGCTTTACGGATAACTTCACAGATTTAACAAAGCAAATTAAACACCTATTTTCAATTGGATTCGATTCGGTCCACTGGCAACTCGACGCAGGATTTTTCAAATATGATTACAACAAAGAAACATTCTCAAAATTCGTAGATAATTATAATAAAGAAATCTCAAAATTAATTAACTACTGGATTAAAGAATTAAAACAAAATAACGTTCTAAAAATATATCCATTTATAGGAATCATGCAAGACATCTTAAACAAAACAAAAACAAAACTCCGATGCGGATCAGGTTATAAAAATTACACAATCACAACAAACGGAACATTAACCTGCTGCCCGATTATGAACTGTATAAAAGATTTTTATGTAGGAGATATAAATAAATCAGATCCCACAAACCTAAAACAAATAAGTGTCTCAAATCCATGTACAAGCTGTGACTACAAAGATTTATGTGGAGGACGATGTATGTATTCAAATTACGCAAAACTATGGCCAAGAGACGGAGAACAGCTCGTTTGTAAAACAATAAAACATTTGATTGATGAATTAAAAGAAAAACAAGAAGAAATAGAAAATTTGATTGAAAAAAGTGTTATTAAATTAAAAGATTTTGAATATGAAAAATATTTTGGACCTGAAATTATTCCTTAAATTTTCAGATCATATCCTCCAATCTGCTCAGGATTCAAATACTTATAACACATTCTTTTAAACTTTTCCTGGAATTCATTCAAATCTTGTTCTACTAAATCCCTTGGATGACAATACCTAAGACTAGCATCTCTTAAAACATCATAATCTGGATCAAATTCTTCAACTAAACTTTCTCCCATTTCTTGATGATAAAAATCACTAACCTCTTGTATGCTTATCAATTGATTATACCAAGGCGTTCCAATAATTGGCATAGCCACTGATAAATCCATTCTTACAATCCCTCCTAATCCGTATTTTCTATTGGCAAATTTTTTTAAAAGTTCTTCGGTACAATCAAAATTGTAAGCTAATGCATCTTTAGAATCTCCAGGCAACCCAATCATTAAAGGTAAAAACATATCCATCTTTACTTCTTTAGCCTGTTTAACTATCGCCTCAACTTCTCCAAAATTAAATTCAGGCTTATTTGATAATTTATTTATTCCAGGATAAAAATTTTCAACTCCTAGAAATAAATTTCTAACATTAACGTCCTTTAAATTCCCCATAATTTTATGCCCTTCATATTCTCTAAAAAATTCAACATACCCATACGCTCTAAATTGAATATCTTCGGGAATACAATAATTTTCCTTTGCTCTTGTAAGAGCATCAAGCTTTTTAGGAGTAGCAAGAATATTATCGACTACAAAAAACTCATTAACTCCATGTTGCTTATTTAGATATAAAACTTGCTCCCAAAATTTATTTGCATCCCTCATTGTTACTTTAGCATCTTGACCACTAACACAATATCTGCATCTTCCCATTTTTTCTGCCTTCTCACAACCTTTAGATAATTGAACCCCAATTCTTCCAATTAAATTCCCTTCTTTTTCTCTCAATTGTTGATAGAGTAATGTACGAGAATCAAATGCCCGAATAACGTCTTCACAAAAAGGACTTGTAGAATAATCCCAAACTTGGCGATCGTTTAAATCTGAAACAAATTTTCCCTTTGATTTAACAACCTCTCCTTCTTTTTTATAAAACAAATTAGCAATATCCTCTGGGCTTTCTCCTTTAACAACTGAAACAAGAGGTTCTTCTCCATCTCCAGAAATAATAAAATCTACCCCCTCGTTATGTTTCAAAATCAAATTCGCACTTCTCCTATTAGAAACTTCCGGGCCCCCTAATACAATAATTTGACTTGGGTTTCGCTTCTTAAGTTTTCTAGACAGCTCATCAACTTTCCCAACATTATTATACAAAATACTCATTCCCACAATATCTGAATCGGAACATAAATCTACAAATTCATCAACACTCCTAGGCTCAATTAAATATTCCTCCAAACAACCTCCACTAACGATTTGATTTCCAAAACATCTAACTTCCACATCCTCTAATTTATCCTCAAGATTACTCGCCAAGATTGCAAGACCCGAAGGTAATGGGTGAGAAACATTTTCTACAGACCATCCAGCACCATATTTTTCAGAGAGTGTTGGGAAGATCAACGATACTTTCTTTTTCATCTTGTTGTTACCTTAGAATGAGTAGTATATTACGTATTATAAAACCCCTTCCAAAATAACTTTATTAAATCGTAATATTTATAAATATATTGAGTTATTATAAAGTATGAACAAACTAGACATTAAAGACAAAAAAATACTTTACGAATTGGATCAATGTAGTATGCAAACAAATAAACAAATTGCAAAAAAAGTTGGATTATCTGAAATGGTAGTTGGAAACAGAATTAAAAATTTATTAGAAAATAAAATCATAGATAAGTTTTTCATAAAAACAAACGCATCTGTATTAAAATTAAATCACATAAAAATTTATTTTAGATTGCAAAACTTAACACAATCAAAAGAAAAAGAACTATTAAAAAAATTAAAAAGACAAAAAGGAATTCTATGGATTGGTTCATGTAGGGGAAAATATGATTTAGTAGTTTCTTTGCAAATAAAAAACATAAAAAAATTTTCAAAAAAATATGAAGAATTGTTTAATGATTGGCAAGAATATATTTGGAATAAAACCGTCATTATTTCAGAATCAGCCACATCATTCACAAAAGCATATTTATTAGAAAACAAAAAATCAAAAGAAATCACTTATTCTGAAAAAAATCAAAAGAAGGCAAGTCTAGATTCAACAGATAAAAAAATATTGAAAATACTTTCAAGAAATTCTCGTGAAACCTATGTAAACATGGGATCAAAAGTAAACCTAAGTGCCGACGCGATAAATTACAGAATAAAAAACTTAATTAAAAATAATATAATTTCAGGATCAGGTGTAAAAATAAACTTTGAAAAAATTGGAAACAATTATTATATCTTACCTTTAAAATTCCAAAATTTAAATTCCAAACAAATACTTAACTTGAAAAACTTTGCACTAAATAACAAAAACACAATAATATTTATCAAAACAATTGGAGAACACGACTTTGAATTGGAAGTCGAAACTCAAACAAAAAAAGAATTAGATAGTTTATTAGAAAACCTAAAAAAATATTTCATTAAAGATTTGAAAGATTATGAGATAATTGAAATCACCAAAGAACATTTATTAAATTATTTCAATTTCTAGAACACGCAACTTTTAAAAATAGAAAACACCTATCTAATTCATGAAAAAAGGTGTATCAATTTTATTACTAGGAATTATATTTTTATTCTTACCTTTATTATCTGCAGAAGGATGTAATTTAGACATATCCTTAATCAACCAAGATCCCTATCCTGCTGTTCCTGGAGATTATGTAAAAATAGTTTTCCAAGTAGAAGGTGTATCAAACCCCGAATGCGGACAAATAGAATTTGAACTATTGGAACAATACCCTTTAATATTCGATCCTGAACAAAGCACAAAAATCATAATTGACTCAGGATTCTATAATAAAGATTTCAGCTCTTCATTAATTGCTCCATACAAAGTACGAATAGATCCAAATGCACTTGATGGGGACAACCCAATAGAAATACGATATGAATATGGCAATAGCGTAGACCTATATGTAACAGAAGAATTCAATATAAACATTGAAGACACAATTGTTGATTTCGAAGTTCATGTAAAAAATTATGACCACTCAAACCATGAAATAACTTTCGAAATATTAAACACTGGGTCATCTGACATTGAGGCTTTAACTATTGAAGTGCCAAAACAAAATAGTATCGAAATAAAAGGACCAAAAACAAATATTATAGGAAATTTAGATTCAAATGATTACACAACTGCAACTTTCGAAGCAACACCAATAGCAGGTGAAATAAATTTAATTTTATACTACACTGATTCAATAAATGAAAGACGAACGGTTGAAAAAAGTTTAATTTTCGAACCTGAATATTTCGAAGGACGAAACGGAAATGAGAAAAAAACATCTACATGGTTTTATTTATTTATACTTTTAATAATTTTCTTAATTGGAAAATATTATTGGAAAAAACGAAAAGTTAAATTAAAACATAAAAAACATTAATTAATTATTTTTACAATTCTTTCACATTAATTTTTCTTTCAAATACCAAACAATTAAAATCTCATTTCTATATTAACAAATTCCTATTCATATCTTAAAGCATCAACTGGATTAATCTTCGACGCCCTATATGCTGGAATCGCACCCGAGATTGCACCTGTTATTGTTGCAAACAAAATACATCCAACAAAAAGCCCAATTGAATAATGTGGACTCAAAAATCCCCAACCTAAATTTGATAACAATACTCCACCTGTCCAACTAATTCCAAAACCAAAAGCAACACCTACAACACCCGCAACAAAACCTAAAAATCCTGATTCAAATAAAAATATTTTAAAAATCTCTGAATTCCTTGCACCTATCGATTTAATAATTCCAATTTCTTTATATCTTTCCAATACTGATGTGATCATAGTATTAGCTGTATTGATTGCAGATACAAAAACAGAAATCAACGCTATCAATATAATAAATCCAACAATTCCATTCAAAACATTCGAATATGTTTCCATCATATCACTAAAACTTTGAACATAAAAATCCTCTTTCCCTTCTTCAAGTCCTCTTTCTTTTCTTAAATTCTTTTCTATATTCTCAATAATCTGATCTGAATTTGAAACATCAACTCTCGCAATAATCCATCCATACGAAAGCGTTTCGTTAGGATAAATCTCTTCTATAAAATCATTCGTAACATAAATCTGCGCATCATCAGGAGGACTCCCAACGCTCTCAAAAAAACCAACCGCCTTTATCTTCTCGCCCTGAACTTTTATATTATCATTCAAATCATAACCTCTTGAAAAAATCTTGTCATCAAGTTGATAATTATAACCAAATATCGCCTTACCTTTCTCGCCCGACTTCAACCATCTACCCTTATCTATCTCAATGTCATAAAATTCCATAATCAATGGTTTTTCCGGATCATATCCAATTATAAATGTATATTTTTTAACGCCACCTTTTTCAACTTCTGCAACCTTAAAGACCGTACCACTCGCCTCATAAACTCCTGATGTTTTTTCAATAACTTTTAGATCGTCATCCGTCAAAGAAAAAGTCGTATCCAAACCTGGAACACCTGACCCCTTAGCCTGAATAATTATTTTATCCGCCGAAGTTCCCGTTGTAAACTCATTTACATAATTATAAAGTCCCAATCCAAAACTAATAAAAACAAAAATCGTCATAATTCCAACAAAAATAGAAACAATCGTTAACATACTTCTTGACTTACGTTGATACAAATTCTTTAAAGAATACTTTACATTTTCTTCAGATATCATTTTAAATATTTTAATAACTCCTCTTTTGTTTTTACAAAAATTATTTTCTTTAGATAATTCTTAGGGTAAACTTTCTTTATTTTAAAATTACGAATCTCTTTACCAAAAGCATATTGCTCTCGGGAACCACTCTGAGCAGAAACATCAACCTCATAAACATATCCTGGTGGTAGCCTACATTTCCCAACAACTACCAATTCACTTGGCTTAATTAAAAAAGATTTTTTACCCTTCAAGCTTTTACCAATAGCATAAAGCGCAGCATGATCAAATGTTTTACATAAAAAAATAGCCTTTTGATTTTCAAAATCATTTATCCCTTTCGCTCTTATTGGTTTTAATATTCTCATCTTTTTCGGCGATCCATGATAAAGTTTCATCCTCTCAACGCCTCCACTGGATTTTGCCTTGCAGCATTCATAGCCGGCGTAATTCCAGCAACTGAACCAATTAAAAAACTCGCCATCAAAACAAGTAATATAAATATAAAATCAATTTCGGGTTTTACAGAAGCACCTATAAAACTATTTATTCCAACCGTTCCAAAATATCCTATAAGTACACCAAAAACAACACCAAGTATCCCACCAATAAGACCCATCAATCCAGCCTCAATAAAAAAATTATAAAAAATATCCTTATTTCTAGCACCAATTGCTTTCATTATTCCAATCTGGCTCTTTCTTTCCAGAACTGAAGTTGTCATTGTATTAACAATTCCCAACGCTCCAACCAAAATAGACATACTAGCTATAACAATAATAAAAGCCTGAACTCCACCCAATATACCATTAACCATTTCAAGCGAAGCCTCAGGGGTAGAAACCTGAAAATCCTCCTCGCCTTCTTTCACACCTCTTTCTTTTCTTAATAATTTTTCAATATCCTCTTTTGCCTTTTCTATCAAATCTTTATTTTTAACTTTAACTACAATCATATCAATATTATCCCCTATGTTCATTAAATCTTTCAGTGGCTCATCATTAATATATATAACATTATCCAACATAAAACTACCTTTCTTTTTTACAATACCTACCACCTCAAACTCTTCATCTTGTAATAAAATTTTCTTTCCAGGAACAATCTCCTTACCAAACCCTACCTTATCTACATAAAAATTATTTCCCAAAACAACCTTACTTCTATCACCATCTTTAAGCATTTTTCCCAATTCTATTTCCACGTCCAAACTATCATAAACAAATTCTCTATCTTCTCCGTCCGGTATAGAAACTAACAACCCAAAATTAACCACATCATTAAATTCAGATTTGACCGACGGCATATATCTTGAAACAGCCTTATCTACCACACTCAATTTTCTAATTAACTCGACATCATCTTCAGTTAAAGCATTTACAACACCTGACCCTGGAGGACCATACGAATTAAGCCCACCCGCCTGCACCGTTATTACCTCTGTTGAACTAATTCCAAATTGAGACATAACTCCTAACTTTAACCCATTACCCAAACTAATTAGAGCTACAACTGCAAGTATACCTATAAAAATCCCCAATAAAGTTAACCATGAACGTACACCTCTATGTCTTAAATTCTTCAATGACAATGTAAAATAATCTTGAATCATTTATTCTTTCTCTTTGCTTTCTTGACTTTTCCTTTATTGCCACTCATACCTCTCTCTGTTTTTACAACATTAAAACCATTTTTCTTTTTTGTAATCTTATTAACTTTTCCGTCTTTCAACCAATAAACTTTTCTTGCATATGCTTCCGCAAGCTCGGGCTCATGTGTAACCATAATAATTGTTTTACCCTCCTCATTCAATTGCTTCAAAAAATCCATAACTTTCTCACCTGTTTTTGTATCTAAATTCCCTGTAGGTTCATCGGCCAAAATAACATCCGGATTATTTGCCAATGAACGCGCAATCGCAACTCTCTGCATCTGCCCACCTGAAATCTGATTGGGATAATGATCACCCCTATCTCCAAGATCAACCTTCTCTAGCAAATCTTCAGCAATTTCATTTCTCTCATCTTTATCAATACCCTGAAACATCATCGGCAACATTATATTTTCCTTAACTGTTAAATTCGGAATTAAATTAAACGACTGAAAAATAAATCCAATTTTCTTACCCCTAATTTGGGCCAAATCCGACTCCTCAAGATGTGAAATATTATTACCATCCAAAAAAATCTTTCCCTTTGTTGGAGTATCCAAGCTTCCAACCAAATTCATACTTGTAGATTTTCCCGAACCCGACGGCCCCATAATCGCAACAAATTCTCCCTCTTTTATTTGCAAACTAATTCCATCAACAGCTTTAACAACTATTTCACCCATATGATAATATTTCGAAACATTTTGCAATTCAATCAAAACCTTACTTTTTATAATTTCTTTTTTTACTTTAATCATTTTTTCTGAATCATTATGTTTTTCTTTGTTCGTTTCTCAAGTGTTAAAATTTTTTCTTTACCCGTCTTCATATCTTTAACTTTAAAACTTTTTTTCTTAACCTCTTGCGCACCAACAAAAATAACTTTTTGTACCCCATATGAATTCGCATACGCCATTGCTTTTGAAGGTTTACCATAATAAATTACAGCACTTTTGCCACTCGACCTTAATTTTCTAGCAAGTATTATAGATTGCTTATCTTCATTTAATGAAACTATTAAATATTTATCAACCAATGAAACCAATGAACAAACCGCAGAAAGCCTCTCTATACTCGTCCCAAAACCAACACCCTGAACATTGTTAAAAATATAACTTCCACCTCCGAAAATTGTTTCTTTAATTTTTTTTGCCTTAACTTCAAAAACTGTTCCATTATAATAACTAAGTCCTCTCGCTAAAAACGGCGTGAAAATCCCAACAACTCCTTGCATAGCTAAGCATTTTTTCAATTCTAAAATTTCAGAATACGCTTTATATTTTTTAAAATAACCTGTGGGTTGAATAATCTCATCCAAAAACCTTTCAGCTTTATATTTTTTCAAACCTTCAGTAACTTCACTACGGCTAACTTTATCCAATTTATCAATTTCCCTAATAACATCTTCCCAATATTTTTTCTTAATTTTCAAACTTTCCAGAATTTCATTCAAAAGTTTTCTGTTGTTAAAATAAAGTATATACTCAACTCCCAATTTCTGCAACAATGTTTTGATCAGTGCAAAAACTTCCGCCTCTTCCTTTACTGTTGATCCCAATACGTCAACATCACATGAAATAAACTGACGACTACGATTTCCCTTAACTGGCTCATCTCTAAAAACAGGTCCAACAGCATATCTCCTATATGGTAATTTCTGATTTTTCATAATACGCTTCAATGAAAAAGTCATCTCATATCTCAACGCCAATTTTCTCTTTCCCCTATCTTTTAATTTAAAAATATCTGAAACAGCTTCATCATCTGTATTATCACCCTTTACAAAATCCTCAGATTCAATCACTGGAGTTTCCGCAGGATCAAATCCAAATTCTCTAAAAGTATCAATCAAAATCCTTTGAATAATCGCACGCTTCTCAGCCTCAACTCCAATATAATCCTTAAACCCTTTTATTAATTCTGAATTTTGTTTTGTCATTTCACACTCCTTATCAATATCTAAAGAATTCCCTGCTTTTATTTCTTTTCCCCTGCCTCTCGAAGACTCCCGACTGAGCTCCCTATGCGGAAGGTGAGCGACTTCCAAAATTTGCAAATAAATCAAATAAAATTTGATTTAAAGCAAGATTTTGCGAAGCGCGAATTGGGATGTCGAAGACTCCTGACTGGAACTTTTTTCGGAGAAAAAAGCGGAAGGAGGGAGTCGAACCCTCGTTACGCGGACCACAACCACGCGTCATAACCGTTAGACCACAACCGCCATAAAAAGACTTTCGTCCTACATTTACATTCATAAACGAAGATATAAAAAGATTTGCACAGCTAGAAAAATCACTCAATCCAACAATGGGGACAATTCCAATTTCTAACTTTCATATAAATATACGATCCAAACGATTTATAAAAGTTACTAATTTCATTAAATCATGAAACCCAGAAAAAAACCTGAAATAAAACCCTTATTTCTTGAACGAATGCAAAAAATCTTACCCGATAAAAAAGACCTTCAAAATTATCTAGATATCTTAAAAATTCTACCTGTAAAATCAATTCGTTGCAATACTTTAAAAATTTCACCTGAACAACTTAAAAAAAGATTAGAACAAAAAAAATGGAAAATTTCTCAACCATGGAAAAATTATCCCGAAGTTATGGTTGTTGAATCTGTATTGCAGCCCGGAGAATTAGGACGAGCACTTGAACATTTGTTAGGTTATTATTATATTCAAGAACTTGCAAGCATGCTACCAATACTCGCAATAAATCCAAATGAAAATGAAATGATTTTGGACTTATGCGCAGCACCAGGAAGCAAAACAACACAACTTTCTGCAAAAATGAAAAACACGGGAACAATTATGGCAAATGAATTGAGCATTGGAAGATTAAAAATATTAGCATCAAATCTAGAAAGATGCGGAGCAACAAATACAATTATAACAAGAAAAGAAGGGGTTGCATTTTGCTTACGATTAAAAAAACGAAATATGAAATTCGATAAAATACTTTTAGATGCTCCATGTTCAGGAGAAGGAACATTGCGAAGCAGTCCAAAAACATATGTTATGTGGAACCCAAACACGATAAAAACATTATCAAAAATTCAAAAACATCTATTCGAAGCCGCATTTGAAATATTAAAAGTAAATGGAGAAATAATTTATTCAACATGTACACACGCTCCTGAAGAAAATGAAGAAATTTTAGACCATGTTTTAAAAAAATATAAAAATAAAATTAAAATTCAAAAAATAAAATTACCAATAAAAACACGCGAAGGATTAACAGAATGGCAAGATAAAAAATATTCTGAAAAAGTTAAATTTGGGGCAAGAGTCTACCCTCACGATAATAACACTGAAGGATTTTTTATTAGTAAATTCAAAAAATTAGCAGAATAAAATAAATTTATCTACAAAATATTTTTAAATAATAATTTTTATTAAATTATATGAAAATACCACACAGCCCCTTAATTAGAATAATTATATTGTATACTGCATTAATTGGATCAACTACTTTTATGAATTACTATGAATCAAAACAAGCCCTAAAAGAAAGTCAAAAAACATATTATAACGAATATCAAAAAAACAACTGGATTAAATATTCCAAAACAAGTTTAAAAAAAACAACTTTTCCACAAATATTAATACCCTTCAATTACCTAGCAGAACCCAGAAGACCTCAAAAATTAAACAATTAAATATAACCAAATAATTTATATTCTAAAAATTCCTGCAATTATTATGATCGACCAACTAATTAACGAAAAAATATCATCTATCCAAACTCCACTTCTAAATAAATTAATGATATTAATAACCAATATTGGAAATAAATACACAATACTTATTTTATCAATTTTAATATTTTCTTTTTTAATTTATAAAAAAGATTATATCAAGGCAAAATTTTTAACAATTGTAATCATTGGAGGAATGATATTAACTCAATTATTAAAATTAATATTTCAAAGAGCAAGGCCCAGATTTTCATTAATAGAAGTCACTGGACATAGTTTTCCAAGCGGACATGCAACAATATCTATAATCTTTTTCATATCTTTAATTTATATTTTCAAAAACAAAATAAAAAACCAAGAAAAAAGATATATATTTATTTCAATAAATATTTTATTATTTTTATTAATTGGTTTTAGTAGAATATATCTTAATGCCCATTGGCTAACAGATGTATTAGCTGGATTCTTAGTAGGAATTATTTGGTTTATTTTTATAAAACATATCTATTCAAAAACCCTTTAAACTAAAATTCATATACATAAACATGACAACTCAAAAACAAGTTTGGGACAATATTGCACCTGAATGGCATGAATTTAAAAAAATCCCAGCTGAAGCAACATGTGATTTTTTAAAAAAACAAAAAGGAAAAATCTTAGATCTTGGAAGTGGCTCGGGAAGAAATATGTGCAAATTAAAATCTGGAGAAATCTACCTACTTGATTTCTCTGAAAAAATGATAAAACTTGCAAAACAAAAAGCAAAAGATGAAAATATTAAATCGAAATTCTATATTTCAAAAATGAATAAAATACCTTTTGATGATAATTTTTTTGATGCAGCAATATGCATTTCATCTTTACATTGCGTCAAAACTCCATTAAAAAGAAAACAATCTGTTCAAGAATTATATAGAGTTTTAAAAAAAGGTGCTCATGCAAAAATTGGAGTTTGGAATATAGGCTCAAAACGATTCAAAAATTCCAAAAAAGATAAAATGATAAAATGGAGAAATAAAGGAGAAAGATATTATTATCTTTATGATGAAAAAGAAGTTCACGATTTATTCAAAAAAATTGGATTTAAAATCTTAAAAACAGATAATACCGAAATGATGATTAATTTTATTATTAAAAAATAAAAAATCATCTACAATTAAATCTCTCTCTTCCTCTGTTATAAATCATCGTACCAATTATTGAAAGCTTAATAATTATCGGCTCTTTCCTTCTACGTAAATCAATAAAATCAAGCATCAAATGAAATAAAAATCCAATTAAAATAAAAACTCCAATTGTCCAAAAAAAACTCAATATTATCAATGGTATTATTAACTCAATTCCGTGAAGAAATCTTATCGGATATTTGTATTTCCCTTTTTCTTCACGTAAGGCATTTTTCCAATAATCACTTCTTTTATTATTAACCTTGGATAATTGAATGGGATTCATAGTCCCAGTTCTTAAAATATGTCTAAACGTATGATCCATATCCATTACCATCCACGAAGAAACCCAAATAATCAAAGCCCTATTGATATCAATTATGTTAAAAAATACCAAACAAGCTATTGAAAATATTATTCCATATATTGCATGTTTTTTAGTATTCATTTTTAAAATAATCATAACCGCCTTTTAAACTATCACATGAATAAACAAACCCATAACCTTTTAACTAAAAAAATTGATTTAATATAATGAAAAAGAAAAATAATTCAAAACCAACTTTAAACGCAAAATATGATATTGGAAACATTAGTATGAAGTTGGCAAAAAAGAACGCAATTGTGGAAGGAATTGTGGAAAGGATAGTTCAAACTGGAGGTCCAACAATTTTTGTAGTATCAGA
>CAYZYW010000001.1:0-25556 GCA_964482665.1 Candidatus Woesearchaeota archaeon | reverse complement strand
TTAGGACTAAAAGGATTTATTGGACCTGGAGAAAGAGCATATCCTGAAATAGAAGAAGGTGATGTTATAAAATCAACTGTAAAAATCGATGAATTCCAAGGAGACTTAGAGGGCTCAATTCAAAAAATAGTAAAATTGCCAGAAGAAAGAAAACAAATGTTTTTAGATAAAATAAAAGCAATTGAATTAAAAAGAGCTCAAGCAAAACCAATTCCATTTATGGTAGACGGACTAATAGTAAATAAACTTAAAGATAAATTTATAGAGGCTGCAACTCAAATTAAATTAGCAATCATTCAAAGCCGACCAATAATAGTAAGGCATCACAACGATACTGATGGATATTGTTCAGGATTTGCATTAGAAAGAGCAATCATTCCTTTAATTCAAAAACAACACAGCGGAGTAAAAGCTGCATGGGAATATTTTTCAAGAGCACCATGTCAAGCACCATTCTACGAAATTGATGATTCAATTAGAGATACCGCAAACTCACTTCGAAACGTTGCAAAATTCTCAAACAAAATGCCATTAATTATAATTGCAGATAATGGATCAAGTCAAGAAGATTTAATGGGAATCAAACAAGCAAAAATACACGGAGCAGACGTTATCGTTGTTGATCATCATTTTTTCGAAAAAGATGTAATCTCAGATGAAGTTTTAGTTCACATCAATCCTTTTTTAGTTAACGAAAGCGGATCAAGTTTTTCAGCAGGAATGCTTTGTGCAGAATTAGCACGATTCATAAATCCGTCTATAAAAAATATTGAACAAATTCCAGCATTAGCAGGATTTGCTGACAGAATTGAATTAGAAAATCCAAAAATTATGGAAAAATATTTGAAAATAGCTGGGAAAATTGGATATACTAAAGAATTACTAAATAACATTTCATTAGTAATTGAATATGTTTCAGCAAAAGTTAGATTCATGGAAGTGCGAGAATATATTGAAGTCTTATTTGGAGAACCACGTGAAAAACAAAAAGAACTTGTAGGATTAATGGCTCCATATATTAGAAATTTGGATAAAAAAGGTTTGGCGATTGGACAATCAAATGCAAAATTGGAAAAAATTGGAAAAACAACTTTGCAATCTATAAACATCAATGAAACATTTCCAGGATTCGGATTCTTTCCAAAGCCAGGACGAGCAATTGGACTCGCTCATGACGCACTTCAAAAAGAAAAAGGTATTACAAATTTAGTTACAGCTGGAATTATGAATACTGCAATAACATTACGAGCAACAGATGAAGCAAATTTTTCAGTACATAGTCTAATTCAATTACTACATAAAAAATTACCAAATGCTTTTGTTGAAGGTGGCGGACATAAAAACGCAGGTTCAATAAATTTCTTACCATCCAAAAAAGAAGAATGTGTTAAATTGTTAAAAGAATTTATTGGGAAATAAAATGAGACAATCTGGAAAAGTTTTTTCATTATATAAAAATTCTGAAGAAATATGTGATATTGGAGAAGGAATATTGCAATCTAGAAAAAATATTTTAATTAAAAAACTCCAAGAAGAAGGATATGTAATTGATGAAATTAAAAAACGAGGTCCATCAGGCAATCATTTTATTGCGAAATATCTCATAAATATTAATACTAAAGATGGACTAGAAGAAATTGGATTTATTATAGATGATGAAATAATCACAAGAGATTTTAAAAATTTAGATAAATTTCTAACAAATTATACCCAAAAATAAATTAATCTATCTAATTAATTTTGTATATATCTTCATATTATTATCTTCCCTATTAAGACAAAAGCCCGTTTTTTCTAAAACAACACAAGAAGAAATATTTTTATTTTTACAATAAGCAAATATTTTTACAAACTCAAATTTTCTTACAATCTCATCTAAAAAAATCTTTAAAGCTTTTGTAACAATGCCTCTATTCCAATATTTTTCCCCTATCCAAAATCCAACATCTGAAATCTTATTTTTATAATCTATTTTTTCAGCAATTAAGTTACCTATCAACTCACCATCCAAAATTATGGCCATTACAAAAAAATCTGGCTCCTCTTTTTCATAATTTTCAATAACTTTTTTCAGCCAATCCTTCTCTTGAATTTTTATTTTTTTATCTATTTTTTTACAAATGCCATTCATTAAAAATAATTCCAAATGTCTATCCAAATCACTTTCTATATATTTTCTTAATTCTATTCTCATTAAACATTAAATCCTCGCAACTATATAACTTTTTAGATAAAAAACCATGGGATACAAATGTATCCCATATATAATCCCTCCGCCCAGATTCGAACTGGGGATCTCTCGGGTTCTGCTGAACCATTAAGTATCTTGACTTTTAGGGTTTCATAGTTAGTCGCAAAAGCGAATCTCCACCTTAGTTATCTACAGCCAAGCGCTCTACCACTGAGCCACAGAGGGTTTTTCTTTGTGGCGAATCCACAAAGGGTTAATATTAAGAATCATTCCAGCACTTTTAAAGATTATTGTTGTGACGAATTGTCAATAATTTTAAAAAGAGCCTTACGTATATTAAATCATGTACAAGATAGAAGTAAGAGTAACATTCAAATCAGGACATCGAACAGGAGGACATAAAAAATGTCGAAATCCGCACGGAGAAGCTTATACCGCAATATTTATTTTCGAAGGAAACAAATTAGATAAGAGTGATATGCTGATCGATTTTGGGCCAATTAAAACAAAAATAAAAAAATGGATCAACAAAAATTTAGACCATGCAATGTTATTAAATAAAAAAGATGTTAAATTAATTAAATTTTTTAAAGAAAATAATTACAATGTATACAAAATGGATTCCAATCCAACTGCAGAAAAAATAGCAGAATTACTTTATAAAAAAGTAAAAAAAGATATTAATCCATTGTTAAAAAAAGTTGGAATAATTGAAAGTTTTCCTAAAAATAGAGCTTGGTATTTTGAATAACTAAACCTTACTCTCTGTAACAAAAAAAGCTCGATTAGAATTCATTTCATGCATCTTTCCATCTCTCTCATAAATTGCCATAGCTGATGGTAAAACAAATCTACCCAATATTCCAACCTTTGAATATATAATATATGACAACACCCTTGTCTCGCCCCTCTCAAGCTTCTCAAAATTCCATGTCATCTGTCTCGCCTTATGATTAACACTCGAAGGCCTCTCGCTTCCAAATCGCTCATACAATTTAACCAACAAAGGAAGCCTATCTGTAATTTTCACATTCTCAACATAATTTTTAGCTTTAACAACTAAATTAACCTTAAGTGCAAACTCACCACCTTTTGTTTTAACAAATGAAACACGTTTTTTCAAAACCAAATCCGACCTCAAACTTTTCTTAACAAAAACAATTATAACAACTATGAAAAACACAATCAAAAAAGGAAACAACCAATTCGTTCTAGCAATGATTTCCAAATCCTCACCTGGTTTTATATTTCTAATCCATGTATAATAAATCTTCATCCCTTGCCTTTCAATTAATTCAGGCTCTGTATTAAAAGTTGTAAACAATCTTGAAAAAATATTTTTACCTATAACAGTTTGCGAACTTAGTACAACATTCCCCTCGTTAGTTTTCTTAATAACTTTTGTATTAATTATAAAACCATAATCCCTTTGCAATGTTTCAACAATATCCTTCTCTGTAAATTTAATCGTTCCTTCTGTATTTCCCTCAACATCTCCTGAAACAACTTTCGCATTCAATGTATAAAATCCGGCCATCAATTTTTTAAAATCTTCTTTTTTCAATTCAACATCAAAACTCTTTTTTTCATTAGCACTCAAGCTAACAACTTCCTGAAAATTAAAAAAAGCTGAACTAAAATCAACACTTAAATTATTAAAATCATAGTTCATTTTATTTTCTATATAAATCTCCAATAAATTAGATTCTGGACTTATTTCCCCTGCACCAATTTCAAAAGCTTCGCCAAATTCAATAACTTTAAACGAAATTTGTCTTTCAATTTCTGTAACATCGCTTGCCCTAATAACATATTCTAATATATACATGCCATTATGATCAAAACCCACCCTTGGAAAAACCTTAAATTCAATATTTTTTGTCTCGCCTGAATTTATACGAACTAACTCATTCGGAGAAAGTTCAAATCCCACCAAATTATAAAAACGAAAATCATCTGAATCTCCATTGTTTGTAATCTCCAAATTAAAAATAGCCGGAACATTCAAATCTGAAATCATCATATTATTAATTGTCTCTTTTTCAATCTCCAAATCTATCGCTAACGCGAACTGACATATAAAAATCAACATTAAAATACTAATTACCTTTTTCATAAAAAATTCAATTATAAAATCTATATAAGGATTTCGGTAATTTAGCTCCTACTTCTTGCCTGATATATCGAAATAAGCCTTCGATTGTCCTAAAAATTCATCACACGCTCCCGCAAGTTTACCTTCAAATTCATCAATTCTTGATGCAATAATCCACTTTTCATATACACTTCTTAAAAATTTATTAAAAGCTGTTCCTTCAAACTTTCCATCATAATCTCGAACCAAAACCCCCTTAACCTTAAGTTCAATCGTACCCTTATTTGTATTAATTTTAACACCACTTTTATTTACTTCAACGTTCTTCATTCCTTTAATTATCATCTTAACATCAATAACAAATTTAAAATAATCTGTAACTTTTTTAGAACATTCCCACTCTACTTCAACATCTTTAGAATCACCTTTTATCTTTTCTGTATACTTTCCCTCTGCAACCGTAAGACCAATTTCCTCACTAAGCCATTCGTGCGCAAACGAATAAAAATCTGAAAAATTGAAAACACCTCCATACTTTATCTTACTCTCAAACACCGTATCTTTTTCTGCCATACCTAAAACAATTAAATCTTATTTAAATATTTAACTAAACACTCACTTTATCACAATAATCTTTAAATAAAGTCAAACCAAATAATTTTATGACATCTAAACAACCCAACTTAATGCCTGAAGATATTCAAAGAATGATTGGAAAAGATGCGCAACGAAATAATATTTTTGCTGCAAAAATGGTTTCTGAAATAATTAAAACAACACTGGGACCAAAAGGAATGGATAAAATGTTAGTTTCTCCAACGAATGAAATAACAATTACAAATGACGGGGCAACAATTTTAAACAAAATGCAAATTGAACATCCCGCTGCAAAAATGATGGTCGAAGTTGCAAAAACGCAAGAATCTGAAGTTGGAGATGGAACAACAACAGCTGTAATGTTAGCAGGAAAGCTTTTAGAAAATTCTGAAAAATTATTAGATCAAAAAATACATCCAACTTTAATTACAAAAGGTTACCAATTAGCAGCAAAAAAATGCCAACAAATCTTAAAAGAAATTTCATTAAAAATAGAACCTGAGGATCATGAAATCTTAAAACAAATTGCAATGACTGCCATGACTGGAAAAGGTGCTGAAAGTTCTAAAGAAAAATTATCTGAAATTTTAGTAAAAGCAATTCTCCAAATTAAAAATGAAAATAATTTTGATTTAGAAAATATAAAAATTGAAAAACTACGAGGAGAAGAAATTGAAAACACTGAATTAATTTCCGGAATAGTTTTAGATAAAGAAAAAACATCACAAGATATGCCTTCAAAAATCTCAAATCCAAAAATAGCTTTAGTTGATTTTCCACTTGAATTAAAAAATCCTGAAATCCAAACAAAAATATCAATCTCCTCACCTGAACAATTACAAAACTTCTTGTCACAAGAAGAAGAAACAATAAAAAAAATAGTATTCCACATAAAGCAAACAGGAGCAAATGTTATATTCTGCCAAAAGGGAGTTGACGATTACGCTCAATATTTATTCTCAAAAGAAAATATTTACGTTTGCAGAAGAGTTGCTCAAAGCGATATGCGAAAAATTGCAAAAGCAATAAATGGAAAAATTGTAAGCAATCTAAATGAATTAACTTTAAATGAATTAGGAAACGCTGAAATTGTTGAAGAAAAAAAACACGGAGATGAATTTTTAACATATATTCGAGGATGTTCAAATCCAAAAGCTTTAACAATTTTAATTAAAGGCGGAACAGATCATATTATCGACGAAATAGAACGGGCACTAATGGATGGATTAGGAGATTTATTATCAACACTTAAAACAAAGCTGGTTGTACCTGGAGGGGGTGCAATCGAAATGGAGCTTTCAAAAAGATTACGAGACTATGGACACACATTGAGTGGACGCGAACAGTTAGCAATAAATGAATTTGCATCCGCACTAGAATTTATACCTTTAACGTTATCTGAAAACGCTGGATTAGATCCAATTGATGTTTTAACAGAACTACGATCCCTACATGATTCAGGACAAAAAAATGCTGGACTAAATCTTTTCACAAATAAAATAGAAAATGTTTTACATGCTAAAATAATTGAACCTGTTAAAATAAAATCTCAAGCAATTTCATCTGCATCTGAAGTCGCAACTTTAATTTTACGAATAGATGATGTTATAGCATCTGCAAAAAATACAAAAGGAAATATGGACTCTACTGGTGGACTTCCAAAAGGAATGAGGACAGATTTTTAATCTAAGCGAATATACCATAAAGAACACAACCTAAAATCACAATTGAAGCCACAAAATTTCTCCAACTTATTCTATCTTTCAAAAATATCCAAGCTAACGCATATATGAAAATTGGACCAAGCATAATACCCAAAGTTGTCGAAATTATTCCAAGACTAGAATATCCATAATAAACAACTGTTCTATATGCAACCCACATAAGACCTGTTAAAAAAATATAAAATGCATTCTTTTTACCAAAATGATTTATCGTAGGCCTAAATAAAGCAAAACTAATTATTAATATACCCAAACATCTCAAAAAATAAAAAGTCATTGGCGAATAAAAATCTAAAATTAATTTAGAAACAACTAATTCCAATGCAAAAAACAAACTTCCCAAAATTGCTGCAATAAAATATTTATTAAATTCAAAATGATGTTTTTTAATATGAGATACAATCAAAACAATACCTGCAATCAAGGCAGGAATAATTACTTTTAAATTTCTATCATACAAACCTTCACCAAAAATAAAACTAAATATAATAGCTAACAAAATTACAAAAAGAGGCTCCATCATTTTGGCTGGCTCAAGCTTACTTAATTTTTCCCACTTCAATGAAAAATACATAAATAAATTAGCAACTATCGAAAGCCCTATAATAACTAAAAAAATTAAAATATTTTTTAAACTAAGTGCTCCCATCTCTAAATTCCAGAAAAAATAAACAAAGGGTAGCATAATTAAAACCATTGCCAAAAACGTCGCAACATGGTATGCCTCTATTTTAATTGAGTCTTTTTTTAATACAATTCTCTCTACAATCGTACCACCTGCCAAAGCCAACGCACCTAAAACTGGAATATACATTTTATCACCTTAAGAATCAAAAGAGAATACGTTTTATAAAATTGATGGGAAGAATTAAAAACACTTTTTCTTTTATTTTTTCAAGCGTGGTTAGTTTATTGGTAGAATATCTCGTTGCCAACGAGGTGAGCCGGGTTCAATTCCCGGACCGCGCATAAACCTTATTATCACTTTACTATCTAAATACTTTAAAAGAAATACCTTTTATTTTATATATGATTAACGGACTTGAATTAATAGGAGAAAATAGGGATAAGCTCGGACCAAAATTTGAAACAATGCATGAAAGCCCCTTGAAAAACCCTGCTTTTTTAGACATAGTTCCACGAGATTTAGAATATATGATAAATCATGTTGACTTGGCAATTGAAGAAGAATTTTTAAAACCTCTTTTAGTACAATCAGTATTAGGTCACGCTCAAAATGGACACTCTCTCTTTTATAATGAAGGTGACCCTATAATGTTTAAACATGCAACAATATCTGATATTATAAAAGCATCCAAACTAGACATACACTCAGTAAAAGAAAAAAGACAGGGTCTAATAAATCATATTTACTCATTAACAAATTTTGCAATAAATGATCCTCTTAAGGATTTATTATGGGAAGGCCAATATCCTGTTGGAGCAAAATTTCTTAAAAATTACGAAATCGAAACAGAGTACTTTCTCAAAGGAATGGTTCTTGGAGGAAAAATGGACTCATTTGAAGACAGAATGAAAACTGTTAATAAATACAAAACAACAATCAATCATGAAAAATTAATAATCGGTGGCGGCAAGACATACTTAGTAGATAAAAACATGATGTTAGCACATGCTCATACACCCGAATCTTTAGCTGAAAAAGAATTTGACAAAAAAGCTATACAAAAATTAATTCAAGATAAAATTATCTATACCGAATCCCCAGAAATTGAAAACTTAGAAAGTATATTTGTTAGATTGAAAAACGGCCCTGGAACATCTGATGATCTTGCATTTATTGCAATCGGAAACATGTTTTTAAAATATGGAATAAAAGCCGCAACCTCTGCAATGATAGGAGCTTTTTTAATAGATGCTATTGACACTTATGATAAATGTGTTTTATATCCTAAGTATGGTGGACTAGATGAAGTTTTAGCAGAACAAATACAAGATAAATGGAAAGAAAAAACTGGCAAACCATTAGTAACTGATGATCAAATTTCAAATGTTATTTTTTATTCTGCAAAATCAAATACCCCAAAAATAGACGTGAGCTCATCTCATAGAAGATTTGTTCAATATATTGGAGAAAATGAATATAGGCCAACAATAGAAGCACATATAGAATACCTTAAAGGACAAAATCCTGGAAAATTCAGACTAGGATTTACCGGAATAAAAAGTCAAAAATTTTACAACATTGCAAACGCAAGAATGGAACATATGAATAAACATTGGAATACTGATATTTAATGATTAAAAAAAGATCGAAAATATTTTCAAAACTCTTCTTTAATTCTTAAGTAAAACTCAAACCGCTCTAACAAAACCAATCTTATATTTTATTCTATCTAAATCTTTTTCAATATTATTATAAGCATCATCAATACTTTTTGCCAAAGTTGAATAAAAAAAATCCCCCTCTAATCTAAATGGTTTCGATAAATCTCGTATTCCAACCTTATATTGATTTAAACGTATTTCGTCTGACATATGGTCCTACGAGGAATCGAACCTCGGTCTACTCGGTGTAAACGAGTCGTCTTAGCCGTTGGACTATAGGACCTTAATGTTTAGACCCAAATTTTAATTAAAAAGCTTTCTATACCCAGTTACCCCACAAAAAAGTAACATTTATAAGTATAATATATTTCCAAAATGTATGAATCCTCAAGATATTCCTGAAATGCAAATTAATAAAAAATATTCTGACAAAAAACCAATTGCGCCAAAAGATACAAACGAATCGCAAAAAAACATGGATAAAACAAAAAAAGATTTAGAAAAATTAAAAAATTTTATTATTAAAAAATTCCCATTTATTCAAGCAATTGGAATGATCCCACCTCAAGCTATAAAACGATTTATCGACGAAGAAGAAATTCCAAAAGAAACAGAAAAACATATTCAACTTTATACAATTGTTCCTGAAAAAAAAATGAAACAAATTCCTGAAATTAAAAAAGTATTAATTAAAGAAATTGAAAAATCAAAACAAAAAATATGGATCCAAGTTAAAACACCTATTGATATTTGGGAAATGTGTATGGATTCCAAATTTGATTTAGCCGAAGCAATTGCAATGAGCTTCCCCCTTTATGATAAAGGATTTTTAGGAGAGCTACGAGTTGCGGAAGTTCACAAATCCTTAGTTTTACGAAAATTCGAAAAATATGTTGTATCTTACGTAGTAGCTGGAAGTTTAGTTCGAGGCGAAACAAAAAAAACATCAGACGTTGACGTTTTCATAATCATAAACGACACAGATGTTAAACGAATGCCACGATTAGAACTCAAAGAAAGATTACGAAGTATAATTTATCAATATGTCGCAGAAGCATCTGCAATCGCTGGCGTAAAGAATAAATTATCTCCTCAAATATATTTACTAACAGACTTTTGGGAATCTGTAAAAGATGCACATCCTGTAATGTTTACATTTATTCGGGATGGAGTTCCGCTTTACGATAGGGGAACATTTACGCCATGGAAATCATTGTTACGAATGGGAAGATTAAAACCTTCACCTGAAGCAATCGAAATGTTTATGTCAATGGGGGATCGAACAATTAAAATGGCCAAGCGAAGATTATTAGACATTGCAATTCAAGATTTATTCCACGGAGTACTAACACCAAGTCAAGGTATATTGATGCTTAAAGGACACTCACCCGCAACACCAAGAGAAACTGTAAAAGATATGGAAAAAATATTTGTTGTCAAAGAAAAATTATTAGAAAGAAAATATTTAAAAACATTAGATAAAATTGTTGAAATATTCAAAGGATATGAACATGGAAAAGTTAAAGAATTGAAAGGTGTCGAAATCGACAAACTAATGAAAGATACTGAAGACTACATTAAAAGATTAAAAGAATTACGAACTCAAATTGAAAAACGAGCAAATGAAAAAACAATCGAACAATTATATAATGATACCTTCAAATTATTAAAAGGAATTCTTGGAAACAAATCTCAAGAAAAAACAATAGAAGCATTCAATAAAAAATTAGTAAAAACAAGTAAATTTTCACCTCAACATTTAAGAATTTTAAAAAATATTGTGGATGCACGTACAAAATTCAAAAAAGGAAAATCAAGCTCTAAAAAAATTGATGACGCAAGAAAAAATGCATCAATTTTAATTAACGATCTAATTGAATTTGCACAACGAAAAGATATTGCAGAAATGAACAAAGCTCGTATGATCATAAAATACAATAAAGATAAAATAGCTGAAATTTTAACAGCGGATGATAAAACATTTTTATTCATAGATAAATCAATTAAAAAACTAACAACAAAAGCTGTCAATTCCACAATGGAAGAAGTTACAAGGGCTGTTGAAAATCAAAAGAAAAAACCTGAAGTTAAAATATCAACAAAAATCTTTGAAATTCTTAAAAAAGAATTGGGTGATTTCGAAATCATTATTTAATTTTTACCATGAAACATTATGAACTTTTAGCACCTGTAGGAAATTTTGCAATGTTAACAACAGCCATAAATGCTGGAGCAAATGCTGTATATTTCGCACTTCATGAATTCGGGATGCGTGCAAACGCAAAAAATTTTACATTAAAAGATTTAGACAAAATAAAAAAAATTTGTGGAAAGAAAATAAAAAAATATCTCACATTAAATACAATTATTTACAACGAAGAACTTTCAAGATTAGAAAAAACAATCAAAAAAATCAAAGGAAAAATCGATGCTATAATATGTTGGGACATGTCTGTAATTCAACTTTGTAAAAAATATAAAATACCATTTATTCTTTCAACTCAAGCTTCAATTTCAAATATCGAATCTGCAAAATTCTACAAAAAACTTGGAGCTAAGCAAATTGTTTTAGCACGAGAATTAAATTTAAAACAAATAAAAAAAATATCCAAAATTATATCTATTGAATGTTTCGCACATGGAGCAATGTGTATGGCAATTTCAGGAAGATGCTTAATGTCTCAAACTTTGTTTGGCAAATCCGCAAACCGTGGTGAATGTATTCATCCGTGTCGAAGAAGCTACGAAATAAAAGACAAACAAGAAGGATATAAGTTGAAAATTGAAAATAACAAAGTTCTTTCTGCAAAAGATTTATGCACTTTACCCTTTATTGAAAAAATGAAAAAAGCAGGAATTACAACCTTTAAAATAGAAGGAAGAAATCGTGATCCAAGATATGTAGATGTTGTAATACGGGCTTACAGAAAAGCACTTGATAAAAAATTAACAAAAACAGAAATAGAAAACTCTATAAACAAATTAAAAAAAGTTTACAATCGAGAATTCTCATCCGGATTTTTTTTAGGACTTCCAACATCTGATGACTTTTCAAAAGTTGAACATAGTGCAGCTAAAGAAAAAAAACACTTCATAGGAAAAATAACACATTATTATACAAAATTGAAAGTTGCTGAAATAAAATTAGTTTCAGATTTAAAAGTTGGAGACAAAATATGTGTAATTGGAAATACAACCGGAATAGAAAATTCAAAAATTGAAAGTATGCAAATAAAAAACAAAGCTGTCAAAAAAGGAAAGAAAAAACAATCTATTGCAATAAAATTAGATCGTGCTAGAAAAAATGACGACGTTTATGTAATTCAAAAATATTAAAATTTCTAGCAAAGTTATCACTAATCTAAAAATAAAAATCCCAAAAAGGGAATAAAAAAATAAAAACAAAAAATTAAATAAATTAATCTGATGAAAATGTTGCCCCACAAATTTGAGGATTTAAAATTTCCCCAAAATACGCTGTAACTTCAACTTTTGTAGGATTTGTTATTCCTGTATTCTGATTTTCCATTAAACCTGTTCCTAAAGCTTCAATATTTTTATCAAAACTAAAAACACTGCTTGCATCTCCTGCATCATTATAAAACACAACCTTTACACCTGTAATATTTTCACCTGCTGAACCTCTTTTAATAGAAACATTACAAATCGATCCAGTACAACTTAAAGTCGGAGTCAAAGTAACATCTGAACATTTCATTGAAATACCTATATCCTCCTGGCTTTTATCTAAAACATTATTTATAACAACCCATACGATTCCAATCGCAACCAAAACAAACGCAATCATCATAAGCGTTATTATTATCGCCGATAAACCTTTTTTATTTTTCATTTTACCTCCTTATAATTTTAAGAACCTAAGTTCTAATTTTATTAAAGAAATGGACTTTATTAATTTATTGAAATCACTTTTCATTAAACTTATCAAATATTTCAAAAAAATCTTTTTTCTTAATTACCTTATCAACCTCTGAAGGATTTCCTGTATGCTCTGCAAATTTTCTAAACGCAATTGGCTCATATCCTCGTTTTCTTAAACTAACAACAGTTGATAAACTTTTATCATCCCATCCTGAAACTTTCTCATCTTCAATATCTTTTCTCATCTGTCGCGTCGAAAACTTCATTCCAACAAAATTCGTCATTCCTGTAAATGCAACCCATGGATATTTTTTCCCAAAAACATTGTAAATCAATTTCTGTCTTTCAGAATTATCTCTATGATCCTTCCCTCTAATTATATGTGTCATTCCCATTTCAATATCATCTGTACTAACCGCCAAATTCATCAACGGCCAAACTCTATATTTCTTTCCTTGTCTAGGATGTTCTGTCAAATTAATTCTCGCCAACGGAAAATCTCTCATAGCTGGATTTTTATGTGTCATATCATTTTTAAATCTCAAAACAACCTCTCCCTCATTAAATCCGTCCATCTCCAACATTTTTTCCCAATCTAAAATATTCTGCTTTATACTTTTTTTTCTACATGGACAATCTTTTTTTTCTTTAGCAAACTTCCTAAAATCATCACCTGAACATTCACAAACATACGCCGAACCTTTCTCTATCAACGCAACTGCATATGCATAATATAAATCCATTCTATCCGACTGAACAACAACTTCAACTTTCCCATCCGTCAACCACTTCGCCTCATCCTCAATCATCTCATATGCTTTATTATAAATATTTTCAGGATTAGTATCCTCAATTCTAACATAAAGTTTCCCACCATATTTTTCAACATATAAAAAATTTAAACTCAAATTAATAGCGTGCATCAAGTGCATTGGCCCAGATGGAGATGGAGCTATTCTCATAACAACACCTTTCTCCGCATCAGGTAATTCAGGTAACCCTTCGCGAATTTCCCTTTCTGAAACTTCTTCTTTTAATTTCTCAAATTCCTTTTTCTGTTTATTTAAACTCAACTTAGAAACACTCAAAATAATTTTCTGAATATCTGGCATAATTTTCTTAACATCTGATTTTTCCAATCCCTCATTAAACAAACCTGCAACAACCGGACCCGGACTTGCCTTCCCTTCATGAATTAAAGCATTCTTCAAAACATATGCACGAATTTTATTCTTATTTATCATTTTAACAATCATAACCCTCACAAGCAAAAGCCTTCTGTCCTTGAAAATAATCTAACCTCTCAGAATAATTAGAAACACGATTATTGTCCACTGCATAATTTCCAATTCCATTGCCGATACTTTTAGCAAAATATTCCATAATTTTTATTAGAAAATTAAGTTAATAAAATTACCTAATAAAACAAAAAGATGAATACAAAAAATTATGGAATCTTCAAAAAGGTGGATATGTCAAATAGTCTAATATCCCACACCAGCTTTTCTTTCTAGTAATTCAACTCTCTGTGTCAAATGATACATCTGATTAGAAATTTCTTCTAATTTTTCAGTCATATCTTTCAATCTTTTTGCTAATTTTCTTTTTCTTTCATGATCGCTTTCAAAACTAGATCCAACAGTGGATTCAGGCTGCGAGTTAGAACTTCCAATTCCTGCAAAAAACCCGAAAGGTGTAGCACTTTTCTCCCCCGTTTCCACCGGCTTAGTTTCCACATTGCCAATCTCTCCCATCTGATCCTCTCTAATATTATTTAACTTCTCCTGCTGCTTCCGATATCTCTCTGTTAAATCCAAAACTTCAGGCTTTTTTCCGAACCCTAAAAATCCCATAAAAAACATAAGACACCATTCTTTTTAAAATTAATTGTACCAAACACAAAACATTCAAATTCCACACACTAGAAACATTTTTTAACAACTAAAACATATATTAATATGGAAATATTAAATGTTCCTGACATAATAAAAAAAGTGGTGCCTTATTATAAAGATAAAGAACCCGAAACAAAGAATACATTAGTCTACGACTCAGCATCTGAACAGCTCGAACCTGTTTATTTTTTTATATTAGACTTAATGAACGATTTTGGATTAAATCCTCAAAAAATCGTAGACAGCTTCTCATCTTCACCTGGATCAGGACATCACGGAGAACTCGGACAAAAAGCATCAATAATGCAACAACAAGGAACAAAAATATTAGGAGATATTAATACCGTTTTACGAAGCGTTTTAAATATAATTTATGATCTAAAAGAATTCAGAACAAGATTAGGAACATACGACAACCTAAAAAGCGATGATAAAAATATGCAAGATGGGGCAAGATTGTCCTTAAAGCAAATATGGTTAGACAAGGTTGATATGGCAAAAGGAAACTCGGGACTTAAAGCAATGGCATTAGGGCAGGCTGGATTTACAACATTATTAGATGCATTTCTTTATGCAAAAAATGAAAAAGACGTTGAAGGAATTGATTTAAACGAACGTGTAAAAAGAATCTTAAAACCACGAATTCAAGAATTTAATCTTTGGGTAAAGCAATCTGAAAATGAATTACGAAAAAGATATCAACTTGAAAAAACATATTTAAAAAGTCAGGCAAATAGCTTAAAGCTTTATTCACGATGGGCAAAACCTTATCTTCGTTCAGCATTGCAACTTGAATCACGATACGACAACAAAAACCCTGCACTTGTAAAAACATTCAATACTATACTTCTAGAATTAACATTAACAGGGAAACAAAAAGTCAGCCCACCTGCAGAGTTAGCTGGAACAAAACTAAAACGAAAATATTACAAATTCATAACTATTGATTTCACCTTTAGAGGAATACCTCAAAAAGTCCAACAACAATCTCATTATGCATTTGGAGGATTAGCTGAAATAACATTCAGAGGATATGCCTTAAATGAAGATGAAATAGCAAAAGTTGAACATGAAATAGATAAATCTGATCTTGAAGATACTTTAAAATTAATTGACGGCACAACAGATGAAAGCGTAGCTCAATTAGAAGTTGAAATAAATGAATTCTTAGACGAAAAAGAAGATGATAAAAAATCAAATAAAAAAAAGAAATCAGAAACAAATCCGATCTTAGCATTATTTGGATATTACAATGAAAAACCTAATAAAAAAGAAAAATCAGATTCAAAAGATATTAAAAAAACACCAAAAGAAATTAAACCTGAATCATGGGTTGAAAAAACATATATGAGACCCTTAACAAAAAAAGAAGCAAAAGATACAGCATTTGATTTATTTGATATTTACAAAAAAGCTCACGGAATGCCAAGTTATACATAAAAATGGAGAAAGAAGATAAGCAAAAAAAGAAAGAAGAATCAAATTCAAAAGATAATAAAAAAGAAGAAGTTACAGAAAAAAAATCTAACATTGAAAAAATTATTGAGATAAAATCAAAACAAAAAATAACATTACAAAAAGAAATAACACCTATTCAATTAATAGATTTTACAAATTCAGCAACATTAAACGAAAAAAATACTTCACAATCTTTAAACCTTGAAAACGAAATCACATCTACTCCTATAGAAAGTTCAAATGAAAATAATGATTCAATCGATTATATGAAAAATCCTAAAGATAAAAAAAACGATCTTTACTCAATGGATACAAAAACAGAATCACCTGAAAATATTTCATTTAACCAAAGACAATCTTTAAATGAAAACGAATTAGGGCGAAGTGTTGACACATTAACTCAAGCAACACATCAAAGCACTCAAGGATTCGAAGACATGAAGCATCAAGAATTAGAATACAAACCTGCAACCGAACTCAACGAAAATGAATTAGGGCGACGCGATCCAAATCAAATGTATTTACCTGATTAAATTTACTAACAATAATTATATAAATTCTTTTTACAATCTAAAATAATGAGTGGTGATAATTATCAAATTAAAGATTTATATCAGGGTGGATCATCTTCCTTAAATAAAAATTACGGAAGTCTTTTTACAGGATATAGAATTAATGCAGGGGAACTTGGAGCATCAACAAATCCTCAAACTGCAAATCAAATTCAAGAAATTGGAAAATTAATCAATCAAGGAATTGTGCCTGTCGAATTGGGTTCAATGGATCCTAAAACATTTCAATCAATTCCCAAAGACCACTTTAAAGAATTAAATCAATTAGCAAAACTGACAGGAGCAAAAGTTTCAATTCACGCACCAATTCAAAACATGGATCCTTCTGGAATAGGACAGCAAGGATGGAGTGAAGCAAGTCGAGAAGCTGTTGAAAGACAATTATTCGATGTTGTCGATAAAGCTGTTGAAATAGAAAACAAAGGAGGAACTCCTATCGTAATTCATGGCTCAAATGCGGGTGGAACAACATGGAAAATAGATGACGAAGGTAAAAAAGTAATTGACCAAATGCTTTTCATAGATAGAGAAACAGGACAAATAAATGCATTAAAAGAAGATATTCATTATCGCCCATCTACAACTGGTGTTAAGGAAGAAAGAAAAACACCTGAACAAAAACTTGACATGCACAACAACACTAAGTGGCATAATGAAATTGATTCTGTAATTTTCAAAAAAGACAATGCTGATAAAATTATTCAAAATAACTATGATGCAATAAAACATTGGCACAGAGCTATTATGACAAGGCAACTAACAACAAAACAAATTGAAGATCCAAATGTAAGGCAAATGGTCCAACAAGCACAAACAGCGCATGCACATCTTGAAGATAGTGAACAAACAGTAAATTCACTTTTTACACGAGCATATAAAATAGCAAAAGAAGATGATAATAAAAAAAGAATAAAAGAACTTGAAAAAATATCAAGCGAATATGCAAAAGAAAGAGGCATGGTTTCAGAAAAAGAACATAAAGAAATGTCTCAAGATGAATTAATAAAAATGAGTGAAAAACAAATTGATCTCCGAATGCAATCTGAAGCTATACATCGATTTGCAGACAACTTAAAAAATTTAAATCCAAACTCAATTATTAAAGTTGAAGATTTTGAAGTACAACAAGCAAAAAAAACTTTTGCAAATGTAGCCCTTCATGCTGTTGAATTAGCAAAAAAGAAAGGAATTGATGCTCCAAAAATTGCAATCGAAAATATGTATCCTGGAATGGGTTTTACAATGGGAGATGAAATGGATGCTTTAATTACAGCTTCAAAAGAAGAATTCGTCGAACTTGCTACAAAAAAAGGTATGTCAAAATCTGAAGCTCAAACTCAAGCTGATAAAGTAATTGGAATGACTCTTGATGTTGGACATTTAAATATTGCAAAAAAACACGGATTCACAGACAAAGACATTTTAAAAGAAGTTGACAAAATGGCACCACATGTTAAACATATTCATTTAACAGACAACTTTGGATATGAAGACAGTCATCTTGCTCCTGGAATGGGAAATGTTCCATTTAAAAAAATTCTTGAAAAACTTGAAAAATCAGGAACATTAAAAGAAGCAAGAAAAATTGTCGAAGCTGGAGGAGTTGTTCAACATTTCAAACAATCACCTTTGCTTTCAACATTAGAAGGAATGGGTTCATCTATTTACACGGATGGCTCTGGACCATACTGGAGCAAATCACAAGAACTTTATCAAAACTATTCAGGCGGAATGGGAATGATGTTACCTCAAAAACATTACTCAATGTTTGGAGCAGGATTCTCTCAATTGCCAGCTGAACTTGGTGGACAAATCCCAGGAGGACAAGGTGGTGGATTTGGACAACGAGGAATGGAATAAATATCCAAATAATTAATTCATAAATTGCAAATGATAATTAAATAATAAATCAATACATTCAAGATCATGTTCCATATAACCCTGAGAATTTTTTACCTCTGAAGCATCAAAATCAAAAAGAGCTACATTTTTAAAATTTGATAAAATCAAAATATTATCACTCTTTAAATCCAATCCACAAACACCTACAGAATGAATTTTATTAACCAAATCAACAAGATTCATTTTTAACTTCTCTTTATCTTTTATGTCTTGATAACAATTGTCTAAAGTCTGCCCCTCAATATATTCTTTTAATAAAGCAACTTCCCAATTATTATTATATTCTTTTTTTAATTTTGCAACATTTTTCAAACCCCCTAATACATTTAAACAATTAATTTCATTACACATTAAATCAACATGTTCACTCGAGCTCTTAAAAGTATAAAATTTATTTTCTACTTGAACCTTTGCAACCAATGTGTATCCCTCATATGCTACATACTTAAAAACTTCACAAAGTTCCAAACTAGAATCAACCCTCTCGATGATTTCTCTTGCTTTATTTATTTGTTCGTTACAATCTTTACTCATTCTACTTCGCCCCAGCTCCCGCCAGGATTTAAAAAAATAAAAAATAATTTAAAAAAATAAAAAATAAAACTAACTAAAGTTAGTAGTAACTTTCACCGAATTCGTCTGATTTCTCAGGTTTTTTTCCGATTAATACAATCAAAACAACAAGTAGTACTAAGAATACTATTGCTAAGATTACAGTTAAAACAACCATTGGACTAGTTACTGATTTGTCTTCAGCACTCATACTTAAAGCAACTGTACTAACTAAATCTTCACCAGAAAACACATTCACATTGAAAGTGTAATCTCCTTCAGATTCGGCGTTAGCAGTTACACTAATTGTTTTACTTGATCCAGCTGGAACAGCAACAATAGTAGCACTCGCACTTGACGAAACAGCACCATCAGACTCAGTTACAACTCTGTAAACTTTCAACGAATTCGTTGGGTTCACAATTAATAAGTTATAAATTGCGTCTTCACCAGCCTTAATTGATTGGTGTGTATTTGTTACAATTATGTTATTTGCAAAATCGTTCTCAATAACAATTGATTTCAATTCACTAAAAACAGTGTCTTCACTTGAAACTTCTACTTCAAGAGTATAAGCTCCTTCGCTAACACCATATGGAACCTCTAAATAAAGTCTTCCACTTACTGTGTCATCTTTATTACAATCGTCATCATCACAATCTTCCAAATTAACTAAATCACCAAAATATGATGATTTTTCAATTCCTAATTCAGAAATTTTAGCAGTAACATAAACATCATCCAAATCATTATAACCCATATTTTTCAATACAACGTCAACAGGAAAAGTTTCCCCTGCTTTAATAGATTGGCTAACACTTATAGACTTAAACACTGGATAGTATGAAGGTCTTTGAACTCTAAGGCTGATATCATAAACTGATGATGATTTATATTCTTTACCATCAATTTCGACACTCAAAAATACATAATCACTTACATCATCTTTAAGCTCAGAAGGAACTTTTATTAACAAAGTCTTAGAATACTTTTGTCCTTCTTCAACGTCAAAAGACTCAGAAACAACACGGTATTCATCCTTCTCGCCTTCGATTTCCAACTCAACTCTAACATCAGTATCGTCTTTATCTGCAATAAAAGAAGTTTTAACAGCGATAACATCGCCAGCAATAACTGCCGGGTTTGCCGCATTTATTGGTCCAATTGAATCATAAACTGATTCCCCATCAACTTCAATATCTATAGAACTTGCTAAATTTCCGTTAATTACTATAGCACTTACGCTAACAGCTAACAACAGGATACTTGCAACAATCGAAAAAAAAACCGCTAGGTTTTTCATTTTTATTACCATTTTATATTTAATTACGAAACCTTTTCAGATCCCTACAATAAATCTTTTGATTTATTATAATTTATGAACCATGACTTCCTTTATAAACTTTACGATGAAGACAAAATTATGTAATTTTATAGTCCTAAATGTCCAAACAAACAATGACATTTTAAAATTTTAATTCACTCAAAATCTATCAATCAAGTATCTCTTCTATATCTAATTTAAATCAAAAATTAATTATATAAAAATATTATACCAAAATTTATAAACTTCTAAATTCCCAAAATATTATGGAAAACTACGAAGACATGTTAAAAGATGCTTATAAAAATGTAAAACAAGTTGAAGGAGCTGGAGAAAGATTTGAGACTCCAAAAATAGAAGGACGATATCAAGGAAAAAAAACAATCCTTACAAACTTTTTTTCAATCGCTCAACAATTAAGAAGAGATCCAAAACATCTTGAAAAATTTTTATTAAAAGAACTTGCGGCATCTGGAACAATTAACGGAGAAAGATTAATTTTAAACATGAAAGTTTCACGATCCAAAATAGATAAAAAAATAGAAGAATACACCAGGGAATTTGTTTTATGTAAAGAGTGTGGAAAACCTGATACGGAGATTAAAAAAGAAGATCGATTAACTTTTTTGAAATGTTTAGCATGTGGAGCAAAGCATACAATACGAGCAAAGATCTAATTTTATTATTTAATCTATATTTGTCAGTCAATCAGAAAATTCTATATTTTACACACAAACCAAATCTTTTTAAACCAAATTAATTATCAATATTCTATGGGATTAAAATCAGCAATCAAATTAATGAAAAATCGTAAAAAGTTTAGATGGAAATCTAGGAAATTTAAAGTTAGGACATTAAACCTTTATGCGAAATCAGATCCATTAGAAGGGAAAAATCAAGCAAAAGGAATTGTTTTACAAAAAGTTCAAAAAGAAGCGAAACAACCAAACTCAGCTATGAGAAAATGTTGCAAGGTTCAATTAACAAAAAATTCGAAACAAGTTACAGCATTTATTCCTGGAAACCTTGGACAAAAATTTATAGATGAACATGACGAAATTATGATTCAAAGAATTGGCGGAAAGCAAGGACGAGCCAAAGGAGACATTCCTGGGGTTAGATATGAAGTTATTCAAGTAAATGATCAACCTTTACCAAGATTAGTTAGTGGAAAGATAGAGAAAGGTAGAAGATAATGGCAGAACAAGAATTAACGCAACAAACTAAAAAAGCTCCAATTGAAGAAATTAAAATTGAAAAAACTTCACAACTAAAAGAAAAATCTCTTTTGCCAGTTTTCAAAATATTTGATATATACGATCTTTCTGAAATTAAAATTGAAGATAAAGGTTTGAAATCAGCTATAAATTTACAACCAAAGTTAATTTTAAAATCTCAAGGTCGTAATGTCACAAAGATGGGTCAAATAAAAGTTAACGTTGTTGAGAGATTGATGAACAAACTTTCAGTAGCTGGACATAGAGGTAAAAAACATAAATTTGAAATTGGACACACAACAGGAAAATATACTAAAAATATGAAAATTGTCTTAGAAGCTTTTAAGATAATAGAAAAACGAACAAGTCAAAACCCTGTTCAGGTTCTAGTTAAAGCAATTGAAAACATTGCGCCTAGAGACGAAGTAACTGTAATCGAATACGGTGGAACACGTTATCCTCAAGCTGTTGATGTATCTCCTTTACGAAGAGTAAATCTATCATTAAAATACCTTGTGCATGGGGCCGGAGATAAGGCATTCAATAAAAAGAAAACAATAACTCAAGCTTTAGCTGATGAAATAATTATGGCTTTCGAAAAAAATGGTGAAAGCTTTTCGTTACGAAAGAAAAACGAAGCAGAAGCTCAAGCAGATTCAGCACGTTAATTGTTTGTTAAAAATTTAAAAATTCTTTTAGTGTAATTTTATCCTTGAGATTATTATTCATCCTTTAATATTGATTCTAAAAACAACCTTCGCAAATTCAATAAAATATATAGAAACGTTAATGATATACAACAAATACAACTTCTATCCATTCAAACCCAAACCTTAAAAACCATTTTTATTCTTATTAAATATGGGATCACATAACAATAACCCTGAAAAAAATAATAAATTTGAAATAATTTATCATACAAAACCACCATATGACTTTCTTCATGTTGGAAAAAATCCACTTCGAGGAATGACATTCGAAACAGCAAAAAAATATGATATTTTTATAAATTTAACACTAGATCAAATTCAACCAAAAACTAATGCTGAATATTATCATATACCAATCGATGAAAGTGAATTTTGGGGATACGATGCAATCTTAAAAGCAAAAATAATTTTAGACAAAGCTTTTTGATGAAAATAAAAAAACCTACTTACATTGCGAAGTTGGATGCAACAGATCACCCACAATTGCAGCATTTTGGATATATTCAAAAACCAAAAATTTAAAAAAATCATGTGAACTTTTATCTGAAAACCCTGAAAATTTAATTTGTAAAATTGCAGCATATCAAAAATTAAATTTTATACCAAAAGAAATTAACTTATTTTTTGAAAGATATGAACAATTCGGAAACAACCTTGAATTAATTTTGAATACATCGCCAAAAATCAAAACAAATATTACAATCCAACCCTAATCAAAATCTTAATCAATTTTATAATTCAATTTAAGCCCGCTTTCTTTAACAATTGCACCCAATTTTAAAGTGGAATTTGCAACACCCTCAGGAACATTCGATCCCATTTCATCTCTCCTCCAATACAATCCCCTAATAACCTCTTTAAAATCATGACCAATCGGGCCTCCACAACCTAAATCACATATATCTCTAACAAAATCTTTATGTATTGCATTATATTCTTCTACCATTATTCTTTCTTAGGAATTTTAACACCTAATTCTTCAAGTCGTTTTATATGCATCTGCATAATAGCTTCAACATTCTGAATCATCTTAAATAGCTCATTTCTCTCAGCAACAAGCGTATTCAAAGCACCCTGATGAAAACCAATCTCTGTCTCCTTTGACATTTTAGGTTGCTCAGATTGCTTCTTTGGTTCAGAAGAACTTAAGGCATTTTCCAAATTATCTGTATTTACATTTACCATATAAAATATAGAATTATTTAATTAATAAAACTTTCGAAAAAAATTTAAATAATTTATTCAAAAAATAACACAAAAGTTTTTAAATGTGAAAAAATTAAATTTAAAACAATGAATATGAAATCAAACATGCAAAGAATTATGGCCTGCTATAAGGATGTACCTCGTGTAGAAAGATTGCTTGAATCTTATATTGAAAAAGGAATTGATCTCTCAGTCATAGCTCATGAAGAAGAATATTTGTTTAAAATAAGGCAGAAAGAAAAAACACCAATTACAATTGGATTACTTAAACATGTTTTAGAAGAAGAATTTTCTCCAACGCAATCAAAAGAACCATGGGAAAATGTTGCAATATCTATAAATTTTAATAGCGATCTTGAAATTAAATAAATCTACAATTCTCTATATGCACTTTGTGCCGCAATTGCACCCTCGCCACACGCAGTTATAATTTGTTTCATTGGATTATTTGTTAAGTCCCCCGCAGCAAAAACACCTTCAATATTTGTCTTCTGACTTTTATCAACAACAATTGAAGTTTTATCTAAATCAAGACCTAACATTCCTGCCAACTTTAAATTTGGGGATCCTCCAATCTCAATAAATAATCCATTCAATTTAATTTTATCTTTTTCATTAATCTCAACACCTTTTAATTTTTCATCTCCAATTAATTTACTAACTTTCGATTCAAATACAAATTCTATTTTTTTATTTTTCTTAACATCTTCAACCAATTTAGGTTCTGCATCCGCAAATTTACTCTGTCTATATATAATATAAACTTTTTTAGCAAAATTACTTAATAAAATGGCAGAACTCAAAGCCGAATTTCTTCCACCCACAACACCAACAACTTTATCCTGATAAAATCTCCCATCGCATGTTGCACAATAACTGATTCCTTTCCCAAGGAAATTATTTTCTTTTGCAATTAACAATTTTCTACGTTCCAACCCAGTAGCTAAAATTAATTTCTTTCCTATGTACTTTTTTCCACTTGTTTTAATTTCAAAATCTTTATCCTTCTTTAATTCCAAAACTTCCTCTCCTAAAACTTTAACACCCAATGCTTCAACTTGCGAAACCATTTTTTTCATTAAATCAACTCCTGAAATATTCTCGTGGCTCGGAAAATTGCAAACCTTACTTGCCTCTGTCATTGTTCCTCCAAATATTTTTCCAATAACCAAAACTTTCAAATTATACCTCGCAGCATAAAGTGCAGCTGTAAGCCCCGCAGGACCAGCACCAACAATAATAATATCATATTTCATAAAGTTTATAACTTACATTAGTTTTTATACCTTATGAAAAATAAAATTGCAAAAACACTATATGAAACATTAAAAAAATTAGGATCAAAGCAAAAAATTGAAGAAATAGAAAAAAATTTAGAAACACCACCAACTCCAGACATGGGAGATTTCGCATTTCCATGCTTTATGTTATCAAAAGAACTAAAAGAATCTCCTCATCAAATTGCAATAAATATTCGAGAGAAAATTAAAACATTATCCGAACTTGAATCCATACAGACACAAGGTCCGTACATAAATTTTTTCGTTGATAGGAAAATTCTTTCAAAAAACTTAATTGCAGAAATAAAATTACAGAAACAAAGCTATGGAAAAATAAAACAATCTGAAAAAATAAAAACAATGATTGAATTTGTTTCACCAAACACAAACAAGCCCTTACATATTGGACATTTGCGAAATATGGCCATTGGAGAAAGCATTTCAAGAATATGTGAATTTTCAGGAGAAAAAATAATACGAGCATGTTTGAATAATGATAGAGGAATTCATATTTGCAAATCAATGGCAGCATACAAACTTTATGGGAAAAATGAAAAACCAAATATAAAATCAGATCATTTTGTAGGAAAATACTATTCAATGTTTGGAAAAAAATCTGAAAAAAACAAAAAGCTAGAATTAGAATCACATCACCTATTACA